>NZ_JBSGZD010000246.1:0-11923 GCF_053610825.1 Streptomyces sp. NPDC054863
GCATACCCCCGAGCCACCCCCGCACCACCGATATAAATCTCCCCCACCACACCCACCGGCACCGGCCGCAAAAACCCGTCCAGCACATACACCCGGGTGTTGTCGGCGGGGCCTCCGAGTGAGGGCCCGGCAGACCCGTCGGCGTGGCAGAACATCGCGTCGACCGTGCATTCGGCAGGGCCGTAGAGGTTGTAGAGGGACAGCCCGGGGACGTCTCGCAGCTCGGCCCACAGGTCGTCGCCGACCTCCTCGCCGCCGAGCGCGAGGGTCCCCACGCGGTGCCGCTCCCCCGCGAACATGCCCGCGTCCAGCAACTGCCGGGCGACGGACGGAGTGGTGTCGAGCACGTCGACGGCCGTGTCGGCCACGTAATCGACGAGGGCCAGGGCGTCCTTGCGCACGGTGTCGTCGACGATGCGCAGTTCGTGCCCTGCGACCATCCACAGCAGCTGGCTCCAGGACGCGTCGAAGCCCAGCGAGTTGGTGAGTGCGGCGCTCAGCCGGCGCCCGCCCGCCCGGGCCCGCTCGGGCTCGAAGAAGTTCGCCCGGTGGCTGTGGAACATGTTGACCAGGTTGCGGTGCTCGACGGCGACGCCCTTGGGGCGGCCGGTGGAGCCCGAGGTGTAGATGACGTACGCGAGGTCGGCGGGGCGCAGCGCCCCGGTCCGGTCGGCGTCGGTGAGGTCCGACGCGTCGGCAGGCGGTTCGGCCGTGTCCATGAGCAGTGCCGGTACGCCGTCCGGCAGGATGTGCGCGGTCGGTCCTGCGGCCAGGACGAGTACCGGCCGGGCCTCCGCGCAGATCGCGGCGACGCGCTCGGCGGGATTCCCGGCGTCGACCGGGAGGTATCCGGCGCCCGACTTGAGCACCGCGAGGATCGCGGTGACCGCGTCGGTGGTGCGGGGCAGGGCGACGGCGACGAGCCGGCCGGGGCCCGCTCCGTGCGCGCGCAGCAGCCGGGCGAGCCGGTTGGCCTCGGCGTTGAGGGCGCCGAAGGTCAGGCTGGTGGTGGCGTCGGCCACGGCTGTCGCGTCGGGAGTGGCACGGACCTGCTCCTCGAACAGGTCCGGCAGGGTCCGCGGTGCGTGCGCGACGGTGCGGCCACGGGACGTACCCAGCAGGTCGCCCGACTCGTCGGCGCCCCACACGGGCAACTGCGCGGCGGGCAGTTCGGGGCGGGCGGCCATGTCCTCCAGGAGGGCGCACAGCCGGGTGAGGATTCCGGTGGCGACCTGCTCGGTGTACGCGTCCTCGCGGTAGTTGAGCTCGAAGCGCAGGCCCTCGCCCGGGTAGACGGCCAGGCTCAGCGGATAGTGGGTGCCTTCCGGGGTGTCCTCGACGGCGTCCCGCAGGATGCCGATGGTGAGGCCCGCCACCGAAGCGCCCTGCACGGCCTGCTCGACGGGGAAGTTCTCGAACGCGACGGTGGTGTCGAAGAGTTCGGAGGTGCCGACCGCACGGTGGATGTCCGCGAGGCCCAGGTAGTGGTGGCCGGACAGGGCCGTCTGCTCCTCCTGGATGCGGGACAGCAGGCGGGCCACGGGCTCCGCAGGGTCGACGCGGACCCGGGCGGGCACGGTGTTGATCATCAGGCCGACCATGCGGTCGCTGCCGGGGAGCTCCGGCGGGCGGCCGGCGACGGTGTTGCCGTAGACGACGTCCTGACGGCCCGTCAAGGAGGTGAGCATCAGCGCCCAGGCACCCTGCACCAGGGTGTTGACGGTGAGTTCGCGGGCGCGGGCGACCTCCGCGATCCGGGCGGTGGCCGCTTCCGCCAGCTGTACGACGACGCGCCGCTGACCGCGGTCCGATGCGCCGGTGCCGCTTCCGCCGGCCACCAGCGTCGGGCCGTCGGTGTCGGACAGCGCGGCGCGCCACGCCCGTTCGGCCTCGTCGCGGTCCTGCTGGGAGAGCCAGCCCAGGTAGTCGGCGAACGGCACCACGGGTGCCAGGTTCGCGCTGCTCCCGCCGTCCCGGTAGAGGTGGAACAGGTCGCTGAGCACCAGCGGGACCGACCAGCCGTCGAGCAGGATGTGGTGGTGGGTGACGACCAGTACGTGCCGCTCGGCCGCCAGCCGGACCAGGGTGAACCGCAGGAGCGGCGGCCTCACCATGTCGAAGCGGCGGGCCCGGTCCTCGGTCAGCAGCCGCGCCAGCCGCGCCCGGCGCTCGTCGGCGCCGAAGCCGGAGAAGTCGACTTCTTCCCAGTGGGGTTCCACCGTCCGGGCGACCGCCTGGACGGCCTCGCCCGATCGGCGTCTGAGGAAGCCGGCGCGCAGGCTTGCGTGCCGGTCCAGCAGCGCGGCGGCGGATGCGCGCAGCACCTCGGTGTCGAGGGCGCCGACGAGTTCCAGGGGCGTCTGCACGTTGTAGAAGTCAACGTCCTCGCCCTCGGCTCGGCCGCCGTCGAACTGGGCATGGAACAGCATGCCCTGCTGGAGCGGAGTGAGCGGCAGGACCGCTTCCAGGGACGTCTGCTTCACGATGTCTTCTCCCACTGGGCTTCGAGCTCGTCGAATTCGTCGGCGTCGATCCGCACCAGTTCTTCGGTGCGGGAGGTTTCGGTGCCGGGGTCAATGTCCTGGGCGACGGTGGCGAGGCGGGCGATGGTCTTGTGGACGAACACGTCCTTCGCGGTCAGCGACAACCCCGCCCGATGCGCCCGCGCCGCCAACCGCATCGAAGTGATCGAGTCCCCGCCCAACTCGAAGAAACTGTCGTCCACCCCCACCCGCTCGCGCCCCAACACCTCCGCGAACACCTCGTGCAGCACCCGCTCACGCGCCGAACCAGGCGCCCGGTACTCACCGCCCGCATCGAACGAAGGAACCGGCAGAGCCCGCCGGTCCACCTTCCCGTTCGGCGTCAACGCGAAGGACTCGACCACCACCACACACACCGGAACCATGTACTCCGGCAACACCCGGGCCACCCGCTCCCGCACAGCCGCACCGTCCACCACCACACCGGCCGCGCCCCGCACGTAACCCACCACGTGCGTCACCCCGGCCCCGTCGACCGGAACCCCCACCACCGCCTGCACCACCGACGGATCAGCAGCCAGCACCGCCTCGATCTCCCCCAGCTCGATCCGGTGCCCCCGCACCTTCACCTGGAAATCAGACCGACCGCAGTACTCCACCACCCCACCCGCACCCCAACGCCCCAGATCCCCCGTCCGGTACATCCGCGCACCCGGCTCACCCCACACATCCGCAACAAACCGCTCACCCGTCAGCCCAGGACGACCCGCATACCCCCGAGCCACCCCCGCACCACCGATATAAATCTCCCCCACCACACCCACCGGCACCGGCCGCAAAAACCCGTCCAGCACATACACCCGCAGGTGGGAGAGGGGTGTGCCGACCGGTACGGCGGCCGGGTTCCCCGCTGCCGCTGCACGGCCGGTGGTGGTGTAGACCGAGACCTCGGTGGGCCCGTACTGGTTGTGCAGCTCCGCTCCGACCACGGCGTGGAAACGGTCGGCCAGCGCTCCCGTCAACTGCTCGCCGCCCACGAACACCCGAGTGAGGCTGGAGCAGCGGTCACTGCCCGGTTCGCGCAGGAAGACCTCAAGCGTCGAAGGTACGAACTGAGCGACGGTGACCCGTTCTTCGCGGATCAGCTCCGGCAGGTAGCCGGGGGCGACCTCGCCCTCGGGCCGGGCCACGACCACGGCGGCCCCCTGGTGCAGCGGCCAGAAGATCTCCCACACCGACGGGTCGAAGCTGAGCGAGGTGCGCTGCAGCACCCGGTCGCCCGCGCCGAGCGGGTGGCGTTCCTGCATGCCGGCCAGGTAGTTGGTGACGCCCGCGTGCGTCACCACGATGCCCTTGGGGCGGCCCGTCGAGCCCGAGGTGAACACCACGTACGCCGGGTGGGCGGGCAGCAGCCCCGGGTCCGGCACGGGGCCGGCGCTCTCCCGGTCGAGGGCGGCCAGGAAGGCGTCGTCGACCACGAGGACGGGCCGGGTCTGCTCCAGCATGTGCTGGATCCGTTGGTCCGGGTAGTCCGGGTCGAGCGGCAGGTAGGCGGCGCCCGCCAGGTGGATCGCGTGCAGGACGACGATCAGCTCGACGGACCGGGCCAGCCGGACCGCGACGACCTGTCCCGGGCGCGCGCCCTCGGCGGCCAGGGCGCCGGCGAGCCGGCCGGCCCGCTCGGCGAGTTCCGCGTAGCTGATCCGCTCGCCGTCGCAGACGACCGCGACGGCGTCCGGGGTACGTCGGGCCTGTGCGGCGAAGAGGGCGGGAAGCGTGGTGGCCGGGGCACCGGCCGCGGTGTCGTCGGCGCCGTGCGCAGGGGCCTGCCGCTCGGCGTCGGTGAGCAGTGCCGTCCGGCCGACCAGAGCGTCGGGAGCGGTGGCGAAGGCTTCCAGGGCCAGGCGCAGCCGGGCGGCGCAGGCCTCGGCCTCGGCCGTCTCGAACAGGTCGCCCCGGTAGGTGAGTTCGAGCCGCAGCCGCTCTCCCGGCACCACGGACAGGCTGAGCGGGTAGTGCGTGCCGCCGGTGGGGTCGGACTCCTCGACGGTGATGCGCAGTCCTCGTGCCTGCTTGAGGATCTCCTCGCGGTCGATGGGTGCGTTCCCGAAGACGACGGAGGTGTCGAACAGCTCGCCGTGTCCCGCGAGCCGGTGCAACTCCGGCAGGGCGAGGTGGTGGTGGCCGGCGAGCGCGGTCTGCTCGTCCTGGACCCGGGCGAGCAGCGCGGCCAGTGACTCGCCGGGTGCGAGGCGGATCCGGACCGGGATGGTGTTCATCAGCAGGCCGACGATCTCGTCCACACCTGCGAGGTGCGGCGGACGGCCGGAGACGGTACCGCCGAAGACGACGTCGTCACGGCCGGTGAGGGTGTGCAGGAGCAGGGCCCACGCGCCCTGGACCACGGTGTTGAGGGTCAGGCCGCGGGCGCGGGCGTTGCTCTCCACGGCGGCGGTGAGCTCCGCGGGCAGCTCGGTGACCAGGAGGCCGGGGAGGGTGCCGTCGGGCTCCGGGCGTCCGGGAGCCACCAGGGTGGGCCCGTCGAGGCCGGCGAGCGCCCCCCGCCAGGCCTGTTCGGCAGCGGTCCGGTCCTGGCCCGCGGCCCAGGCGAGATAGGCACGCAGCGGTACCGGCGCGGGCAGTTCCGCCTCCTCGCCGTGCAGGAGCGCGAGCAGGTCGCGCAGGATCAGCGGCACCGACCAGCCGTCGAAGAGGATGTGGTGGCTCGACAGGGCGACCAGGTGGTGCGCGTCCGCCAGCCGGATCAGGCTGAAGCGCAGCAGCGGCGGCGCGGACATGTCGAACCGGGTCCTTTTGTCCCGGGCCAGCAGGTCGGCCAGGCGGGCGTCCCGCTCGTCGGAGGGCAGTCCGCGCAGGTCGTGCTCGTGCACGGGCAGCTCGACGTGCCGGGCGACGAGTTGCAGCGGCTCGCCCTGCGCCGACTGCGTGTATCCGGCCCGCAGGGCGGTGTGCCGCTCCACCACGGCCCGGCAGGCGCGCCGGAAGGCTTCGGTGGTCAGCGGGCCGGAGAGGCCGAAGACCTTCTGCACGTTGTACGCGTCGGATCCCTCCGCGAACCCGGCGTGGAAGAGCATCCCCTGCTGGAGCGGGCCGAGCGGCAGTACGTCCGCCAGCGGGCCCTCGCCCGTCGTGTCGAGGTGCTGCCACGCCTGCTCAAGACGGGCCCGCTCACCGTCCTCCAGCGACACCAACTCGACGTCTTCCCATACTGGTTGGACGAGCTCCGCGCGGGGTTCGGCGGCGTGGGCGGCCAGCTCCGCCACCGTCCGGTGCGCGAACACCGCCTGCGGGGTGAGCGGGATGCCGGCCCGGGTGGCCCGCGAGGCGAGCTGGACCGCGACGATGGAGTCCCCGCCCAGCTCGAAGAAGCTGTCGTCGATGCTCACGCCACTCGCGCCGAGCACGTCGCCGAACAGCGCGCAGAGCGTGCTCTCCCGCTCGTCGCGCGGGGCGCGGCCGTCGGCGGTGCCGGTGTACTCGGGGCTCGGCAGCGCGCGCTGGTCCAGCTTGCCGCTCGGGGTCAGCGGCAGGTCGGGCAGGAACACCACGGCGGCCGGGACCATGTACGGGGGCAGCGCACGGCCGACGGCATCGCGCAGGTCGGTCGCGTCGAGCGGCCCTGCGCCTGCCGCCGGGACCACGTACGCCACCAGTTGGCGGACGCCGGGGCGGTCCTCGCGGGCGACGACGCTCACCCGGCCGACGCCGGGCTCCCGGGCGATGACGCTCTCGATCTCGCCGAGCTCGATGCGGAAGCCGCGGACCTTGACCTGCCGGTCGCTGCGGCCGAGGTAGGTCAGTTCCCCGTCGTCGCCCCAGCGGGCCAGGTCACCCGTGCGGTACATGCGGGTGCCGGCCGGTCCGTAGGGATCGGCGACGAACCGGTCGGCGGTGAGCCGGGGGCTGTTCAGGTAGCCGCGGGCGAGCCCGTCGCCGCTCAGGTACACCTCGCCCGCCGCGCCGGGCGGAACCGGCCGCAGGGCGGTGTCGAGTACCCGGACGCGGGTGCCGGGGACGGTACGCCCCATGGGCGGGACGGTCCGGCCGGACAGCGGCGGGGTCTGGGTGGCGATGACCGTGGACTCGGTGGGCCCGTAGGCGTTGACCATGCGCCGCCCCGGGGACCAGCGGGCGACCAGCTCCGGTGCGCACGCCTCGGCGCCGACGACGAGCGTGACGCCCTCGGGCAGCCCGTCCGGCTCCATGGCTGCCAGGGCGGACGGTGCCATCAGCAGGCAGTTGACGCCCAGTTCGCGTACGAGAGAGGCCAACTGCGGCCCCGGGGTGAGGAGTTCCGCCGGTGCGACGACGGCGGCGGCGCCGGTCAGCAGCGCGGTGCACAGCTCCCACACCGAGGCGTCGAATCCCTGTGACGCGAACTGCAGCACCCGGGTGCCGGGGGCGACGCCCAGGAGCGTCTTCTGGTGGGCGAGGAGACCGGCCAGGCCGGTGTGCGGGACGACGACGCCCTTGGGCCTGCCGGTCGAACCCGAGGTGTAGATGACGTACGCCGGGTGGGCGGGCCGCAGCGGCGAACGGCGTTCGGCATCGGTGAGATCGGCGTCCGCGGGATCGATGTCCGCACGACCGGTGCCCGCGGTGTCCGCGGTGTCCGCGCGACCGGTGTCCGCACGACCGGCCTCCGCACGACCGGTGTCCGGCAGCCCCGGTACGGGCGGCCGGGCGGCGGGGTCGTCGGCGTCGTCCAGGTACAGCCGCGCCACGTCGGGGGCGACGGCGGGGTCGTCGGCCGCGCGCGTGGTCAGCAACAGCACCGGCGCCGTGTCGTCGAGCATGGTGGCGACCCGCGCGCGCTGGTGGGCGAGGTCGATGGGCAGGTGGGCCGCGCCGGACTTCAGCACACCGACGACGGCCGTCAGGGCGGCGAGGCCGCGCGGCAGGGCGACGGCCACCACGCTTTCGGGCCCGGCCCCGCGTGCCACCAGCGTCCGGGCCAGCCGGTTGGCGCGGGCGTTGAGCTCGGCGTAGTCCACGGTGCCCGCGGCGGAGATCACCGCGGGACTGTGCGGGGTGCGGCGGACCTGCTCCTCGAACAGCTCGGGGAACGTGCGCACGGACACCGGAGCGGCAGGCCCCGGAAGTGGTCCTGCGGCGAGCACCCGCGCACGCTCGGCCGCCGTCAGGACATCGGCCCGGGCCAGCGCCCGGTCGGCGGGTGCGGCGAGGAAGCGGGCCAGGAAGTCGATGAAGCGGTGCTGGTGCGCGGCGAGTTCGTCGGCGGTGTACCGGCCGGGGTTGGCCTCGAACTCGATCCGCAGGCCCTGGCCGTCCGGCCCCGGGTGGCAGGTGATGTTGAGGTCGTGGACCGCTCCGCCCGACAGGGCGGTCAGCGTGGCCTCACGGCCGGCGAAGTTGCTCTCGGAGCCGGCCGGCATGATGTTGACCAGCACGCCGAAGAGCTGCTCGTTCGAGCCGAGCATCCGCAGGTCGCGCCGCAGGTCGTCGTAGGGGTGGCGCTGGTGCGTGAGGAGCTTCCCGAGCCGCTGCCCCACCTGCCGGACCAGCTCGGTGCGGCCCGCCCCGGGATCGACGGAGAGCCGCAGCGGAAGCGTGTTGGAGAGCATGCCCGGTACGTTCTCGGACCGGGCGCCGAGCCGTGCGGTGACGGGCACGCCGATGGCGAGGTCGTCGGCCCCCGTCATGCCGTGCAGATAGGCGGCGACCGCCGTCAGCATCACCACGCTCCACGAGGTGCGGGCTTCCCGTGCGGCGGTGCGCAGCGCCTGCTGTTCGGCGTCGGGCAGTTCACTGGTCGCGGCCAGGGCGGCGGCCGAGGCGTCGGTCGGTACGCCGGGGGCCAGGCTGACCGTCTCGGGCCGGTCCTCGAACAGGCCGGTCCAGTACTCCTTGTCCGCCGTGTAGTCCGCGGACGCCCGGTAATCGGCCTCGTCCGCGAGGAGGTCGGTGAGCGGGCCGAGCGGCCGGCCGGATATCTCCTGGCCCGCGGTCAGCTTCTCGTACACCTCGGCGATGCGCCGGGAGTGGCGCACCGAGCCGTAGCCGTCGGACAGGATGTGGTGGCTGCGCTGGTACCAGAGGTAGTGGTCCTCCCCGACGCGCATCAGCACGTGCACCGACAGGACGTCGGTGAACAGGTCGTACGCGCGGCGGCTGTCGCGCTCCATCAGCTCACGGGCCGCGCCGAACGGATCGGGCTCACCGCTGAGGTCCAGCTCCCGCCAGGAAGAGCAGCCCGGGGCGACGGGGCGCTGGCGGGGACCGTCCGGCAGCTCGACGAACTCCACGTCGAAGGTTCCGCTCTCGCCCTCCGCCCGGCGGACCGCACGCGCGAGCAGGTGGCCCTCCACCGGCCCGCGGATCTCCATGACGACGACCGTGTTGTAGGCGGGATTGCCGGGGTCGAGCTGCTGGGCGTAGAAGACCCCGCGCTGGGCGACCGTGAGCGGGAGGAGCCCGCTGCCCGCGGTGTGCTGGGGGGTCACTACGTCACGTGAAGTCATTCGGAGTGTCAACCGCTCTCTCGTGAACCGCTCTCTGGTGCGCTCCGGGTGGCCGGGGGCGGCCGATGCGCCACGATGCTGCACCTCCCGCTCAGCCACCCACCAGGCAACCGACCGGCAATCGGAAGCCTCGGGGAACAGTGGCCGTGGCCCCGAGTGTGCGTGCCGGGACCGCCCCCCTCCAGGAACCGGCAGGGCAATTGAGCGGCAGCCCGGTTGCCGGTCCATATGCCTGGTCCTGCTCCGGGTGCCCCTCCACGATGGGCGGGCAGCCGCTGACGCACGGCATGACCGGTCCCGGCCGTACGGGGCTTCGTCGGGAGGCGCACCGGTTCTGCCGCCCAGTTTCCAGGGAGTTGTGAGAGTTGAACGATCTGACCGGCATCAGCGTGTTCGAGGCACACGGCGAGAGCCTGACGTCCTTCACCCACGGGCACGCCCGGATGATCGACGAGGCCGTCGCCGAGAACGGTGCTGCGCTGGTCCGGGGCGCCCGGGCCGAGGGCACCGAGGACTTCGAACGGGCCCTGAAGCAGCTCGGCTTCGCACCGCTGGCGTACACGGAGCGGTCCACGCCCCGCAGCCAGGTGGGCGACGGGGTGTTCACCTCGACCGAGTACCCGGCGCGCGAGATCATCCCGCAGCACTGCGAGTCCTCGTACGCCGGTGCCTGGCCCGCCCGCCTCGCGTTCTTCTCCGCGATCCCGGCCCTGACCGGCGGCGCGACCCCCGTCACGGACGTCACGAGGGTGCTCGACGACATCCCGGCCGAAGTGGTCGAGGCCGTGGAGCGGCGCGGTCTGCGCTACGTGCGCAACTACGGCAGCGGTGTCGGCATGGACTGGCGCGAAGCCTTCCAGACCGACAGCCGGGCCGAGGTGGACCGCTTCTGCGCCGAGGGCGGTCTGGAGCGGGAGTGGCTGGCGGACGACTGTCTGCGCACCCTGCGCCGGGCGCCGGCCCTGGCGACGCACCCCCGCACCGGGCGGCGCCTGTGGTTCAACCACCTGGTGCTGTTCCACCAGTCCTCGCTCGCCCCGGAGGTCCGTGAGGCGCTGGTGGCGGTGCTGGGGGAGGACGCTCTGCCCCACGACGTCCTGTTCGGCGACGGGGAGCCGATCCCCGACGAGACGGTGGCCGCCGTCCGGTCGGCGTTCGAGCGGCGCCAGCAGCGCTTCGACTGGGAGCTCCACGACCTCCTGGTGATCGACAACATGCGCTGGTCGCACGGCCGGGAGGCGTTCACCGGCGAACGCCGGGTCCTGGTCTCGATGACGGACCTGCTCACCCGGAGCTGAACCGGGCGTTCCGGCGTCCTCCCCGCCGTCGCCTGCCGTGCGACGGCGTCCTGGCGCCGTCCGCGCCGTCTTCCCCTCCCCCGGCGGGCCGACCCGTCGTCCCCCTCCCTGCGCGCTCACGCGCAGCCCACCTCGTCCGCCCCCTGGGGAGCCATCTGTGAACGAAGTGACAGAGTCGCCGATCGAGTCCGCCCTGCCCCTCACGCCGATGCAGCAGGGCATGCTCTTCCACGCGCTGTACGACACCGACGCGGTGGACGTCTACACCATCCAGGCCGCCTTCGAGCTGCACGGCGACGTCTCCCCCGCACGGCTGCGCGCCGCCTGCGCCGCGACGCTCGCCCGCCACCCGGTGCTGCGGACGGGCTTTCGCCTGCGTGCGAACGGGCAGCCGGTGCAGCTCGTCCGGCGGACGGTGACGACGCCCTGGGCGGAGCACGACCTGGCGGTGGAGCCCGAGGAGAACCGGCGTGCGCGGCTGCTGGCCCTCCTGGAGGAGGACCGGTTGCGGCGCTTCGACACGGCCGCGCCCCCGCTGATGCGGTTCACCCTGGTCCGGCTGGCCGACGAGCGGCACGTCCTGGTACTGACGTACCATCACATTCTGTTGGACGGCTGGTCGTTGCCCCTCGTACTCAAAGACCTGTGCATGCTGTACGGGCACCCCGGGCTCTCCTTGCAGGACGCCGCCGCCCCGCCCGCGGGCCTCGAACCGACAGCCCCGTTCGGCGACTTCCTGCGCTGGCACGGCCGGCAGGACCGTACGGCGGCGCACGAGGCGTGGCAGAAGGCGCTGCACGGTCTTGAGGAGCCCACTCTCGTGGCTCCCGGCGCCGCGTCGACGGGCGCCGCCGCGATGCCGGCGATGCTCCCGCTGACCCTGTCCGAAGAGGCCACCGAGGCGCTCACGGCCACCGCCAGGGAGCACGACCTCACGCTCAACACGGTGGTGCAGGGCGCGTGGGCGTTGCTGCTGTCACTGCTGACCGGGCGCGACGACGTCGTCTTCGGCCAGACCGTGCACGGGCGCCCCGTGGACCTCGCGGGCGCCGACTCCATGGTGGGCCTGCTGATGAACGCGGTGCCGGTCCGCGTGCGCCTGGACCCCCGGGAGTCGCTGGCCGAGCTGTTCACCCGGGTGCAGGACGAGCAGCTCGCGCTGGGGCCCCACCAGTACGTGGGCCTGGACGAGGTGCAGCGCCTGGCCGGGCTCGGCACCCTCTACGACACCTCGACGGGCTTCGGCAACGCGCCCTTCGACTGGGCGTCCGTCCAGGAGATCGCGCCCGGTCTGCGCCTGGCACCGCTGCCGGAGGAGACCGACGCGGCCGAGCAGCAGATCAGCGGCTCGACCCACTACCCGCTGAGCGTCGTCGCCGTGCCCGGAGCACGTCTGCGGCTCGAACTCAACCACCGCACCGACCTGTTCGACGATCGGCGCATGGAGCTGGTCTCCTCCCGGCTGCGCCTGCTGCTGGACACCTTCACCCACGCGGCCTCGACTCCCGTGGCCGCCGTCCCGCTCCTGACCGAGCAGGAGAGGCAGCTGGTGCTCGGCGCCTGGGGCCGTCGCCCCGACGGCGAGCGGGCGGCCGGCCGCCGGGCCGGGACGCTCGTCGAGCGGTTCGAGGAACAGGCC
>NZ_JBSGZD010000247.1:0-11911 GCF_053610825.1 Streptomyces sp. NPDC054863
CCCCTGGAGGGCCTGCGCAGGCCTGCTGAACGTACTGACAACCGGTCGGCCGGGTCACCTGGGCGAAGGGACGTTCACCGACGGGCGGTGATCCGGACGGGGCCCACCGGCAGGATCCGGGACCGTGCCGCTCAGGCGTGGATCTGACGTGCTTCCCCGCCGGACCCGCTGATGGCGATCTTGCGGGGCTTCGCCCGCTCCGAGATCGGCAGGCGCAGGGTCAGCACACCCCCGCCGTACGAGGCGTCGATCCGCTCGGTGTCGAGGGTGTCACCGAGGATGAGCTGGCGGCTGTGCAGTCCGGTGGCGCGCTCGGAGGCGACCATCTCCGCGCCCTCGGGGGCCAGGGAGCGGCGTTCGGCCCTGACGGTCAGCACGTTGCGCTCGATGTCCACGTCGATGGTCTCGGGGTCGATGCCCGGCAGGTCGAAGTGGACCACGAACTCCTCACCCGCACGGTAGGCATCCATCGGCATCACCGCCGGGTGTGCCGCCGTGCCCCAGAACTGCTGGGCGAGCCGGTCCAGGTCCCGGAAGGCGTCGGTACGCATGAGCATCACTGGTCTCTCCTTCTCTTGTCATCGGGTGCGATGCCCTACGTTTTCTTATATAGCGGGCCATCAGAAAGTTGACAAGACTTCCCTCAACTAAGTTGCCCGCAAAGGCCGACCAACGTATTCGACGCCCCCTCAGAGGGTGTGCGGGACCCGACGGGCCTTGGCCCGGATGCGGAACGCGGTGACGATCTCGACGATGCCGAGGGCGAGCAGCCAGCAGCCGCCGATGACGGTGAGGACCGCGACCGAGTCCAGCGGCGAGGTGATCAGCACGATCCCGCCGAGTGCGCTGATGATGCCGAGGCAGACCTGCCAGCCCCGGGCCGGCATCTCCGGGTCGGAGGCGGCGGCCACCGTCTGCGTGATGCCGCGGAACAGCCAGCCGATGCCGATCCACAGGGCGAGCAGCAGCAGCGACTGCATCGCGCTGCGGAAGCAGAGCAGGCCCAGCAGGATGGACAGCGCGCCGCTGATGAAGGCCATCACCCGCAGCGCCGTGGAGACGTGCGTGCCGAAGGCCGCGACCAGCTGCATCACACCGCTGACCAGCAGGTACACACCGAAGAGCACGGCGATGACGAGAAGGGTCCTGCCGGGCCAGGCGAGCACCACGACGCCGAGGACCAACGCGGAGACTCCGGCCGCGAGCACGGCCTGCCAGGCTCCTCTGCCGAGCCGGTGCAGCGGTCCCTCCTCGGGGCGCGGGCCCCACTGCGGGGCCTCGCCGGAACCCGGGGGCCGGGCCGACGAAGGCGGGGGCGTCGACGTCGGGGGCGGCGTCGGGGGCGGATTCTGGTCCGTGCTCATGGGGTGACTCCTCTGGGGAGGGAGTGCCGGGCCTGCCCGCGACCCGCGCGACCGGTGGACCACCGGTCGAATCCACTACAACAAACAGTCACCGGACCCGCACCGCGAGCCGCAAGCAGCACCGGAGGCCCGGGCCCCGAAAAATGCCGACTCGTCATCGCGTTGCTACTTTGAGCGACAAATCATGATTTGCCCGCTTCCTCTCGTGGGGGTCTGACGACATATGGGCGTTCTCAAGGACCATCCGGAGCTGGCGCTCTTCCTGTGCCTGGCGCTGGGCTATCTGGTGGGCAAGCTCCGCGTGGGCCCCATCACGCTCGGCGGCATCTGCGGCACGCTGATCGTGTCCCTGCTGATGGGCGCGTGGGCCGAGGTGCAGATTTCGAGCGACGTGAAGAACGTCTTCTTCGCGCTCTTCATCTTCTCGCTGGGCTACATGGCGGGCCCGCAGTTCTTCTCGAACCTCAACCGCAAGAGCCTGCGCTTCTTCGCGCTCTGCTTCATCGAGCTGGTCAGCGTCCTGGGCATCGCCTACGGACTCGCGAAGGCCTTCGACCTCGACGTCGGCACCGCGTCGGGCATTCTGGCCGGCGCCGCCACGGAGTCCGCGGTCGTCGGTACGGCGACCGAGGCCATCGGCAAGCTGGGCGACCTGTCCCCGGCGCAGATCACCCAGTACCAGGGGCACGTCGCCACCGCGTACACCGTCTGCTACCTCTTCGGCCTGATCACGATCGTCCTCTACACCAGCCAGATCATGCCGATGCTGATGCGCATCAACCTGGCCGACGCCTCGCGCGAGCTGTGGGAGAAGATGCGCGGCGGCGGAGGTCACGGCCTGGAGTCCGACGAGCGTGCGGCGCTGCCCGGCCTGGTCGGGCGTACGTATCTGGTGACCCATGCGGACGGCCGCACCATCGGTGACCTCGAATCGAGCCTCGACGGCCGGATCACGGTCGAGGCCGTCAAGCGCGGCAGCAAGCTGCTCCCCTCCGCGCCCGGCCTCCGGCTGACCCTCTCCGACCTGGTCCTGATCGTGGGGCGGCGCTCCCACACCATCGAGGCCGGCCGGATCATCGGCCCGGAGACCCCCGGGATCCCCGGTCTGGACACTCCGCTCGCCACCCGTCAGGTCGCCGTGACCGACAAGGCGTCGCACGGCCTGACCATCGACCAGCTCCAGCAGCAGAACCCCGAGTTCCTCAAGGACGGGGTGTACGTCACCGACCTCCTGCGCAACGACCAGCACCTCCCGGCCACCGGCGACACGGTGGTGCACCGGGGCGACGTACTCACCCTGGTCGGCGCGCGCTCGGGGCTCACCAAGCTGGTCGCGAAGATCGGTTCGGTGGTCAAGAACGACGCCACCGACTTCATCTACCTGGGCCTGGGCATCGTCGTGGGTTCACTGATCGGCCAGCTCGTGATCAAGGCGGGCGACATCCCGATGTCGCTGGGCACCGGCGGCGGCTGCCTGATCTCGGGACTGCTCTTCGGCTGGTTCCGCTCGCGCTCGCAGACCTTCGGCGCCTTTCCGCCGCAGGCCGCGACCACGCTCAAGGACATGGGCCTGGCGCTCTTCATCGCCTGTACCGGCCTGGTGTCGGGGCCGCAGGCGTGGCCGCTGCTCAAGCAGTACGGGGCGCTGCTGCCGTTCGCCGGCATCGCCATGGTGCTGGTGCCCGCCACCCTGTCGCTGATCGTCGGACGGAAACTCCTGAAGATCGAGAAGCCCCTGCTGATCGGCGCCATCGCAGGACAGCAGTGCTCCACCCCGGCCATCACCTCCATCACCCAGACGGCACAGAGCTCGGTGCCGATGCTCGGCTACACGATCACGTACACCCTCTCCAACTTCCTCCTCCCCCTGACCGGCCCCGTCCTGGTCGGTGTCCTGGGGGCCTGAGCCACGACCGTTTCTCGATTCCTGAACACCCTTGCCCCTACCGGGAGTTGCACCGTGCCCAAGTCCACGTACAGCCGCGAGGAGATGCAGCGTCTCTCCTCCCTGAGCCCCTTCGAGCTGAAGGCCGAGTTCATCAAGCTCGCCGAATCCGCGCAGGCCGACAAGCCGGGACAGAAGGGAAAGGCCGCCCGCACCATGCTCAACGCGGGACGCGGCAACCCCAACTGGGTCGCCACAGGCCCCCGCGAGGCGTACTACGCCCTCGGCTACTTCGCCCTGAGCGAGTCGCGCCGGGTGTGGACCGCCGACGACCTGGGCGGCATGCCGGAGGAGCCGGGCTGCGGCGAGCGCTTCGAGAAGTTCGTCCGTACGCACCCGGAACTGCCCGGCATCGAGATGCTGAAGGCGAGCGTCGACCTGGCGGTGAAGCGCTTCGGCTTCGAGAAGGACGCGTTCGTGCACGAGCTGGCCGACTCGACGATCGGCGACAACTACCCGAGCCCCGACCGCATGCTGACGCACTGCGAGAAGGTCGTCCGCGGCTACCTCCAGGACGAGATGTTCGCCAAGAACCCCCCGGCGGACAACCTCAGCATCTTCGCCACCGAGGGCGGCACGGCCGCGATGTGCTACGTCTTCGACTCCCTCATGAAGAACGGCATCCTGCGCAAGGGCGACCGGATCGCCCTGATGGTGCCGGAGTTCACCCCGTACCTGGAGATCCCCGAGCTCGACACGTACGCCTTCGACGTGGTGCTCGTCGAGGCGAGCATGTTCGCCGAGAGCGGGGTGCGCGAGTGGCGCTATCCCACCGAGGAGGTCGCCAAGCTGGCCGACCCCTCGATCAAGATGGTCTGCCTGGTCAACCCCAGCAACCCGCCGTCCCTGGCGCTCTCCCGGCGGGTCACCGACCAGATCAAGCAGATCGTGGCGGACGCCAACCCGAATCTCGTCATCGTCACCGACGACGTGTACGGCACGTTCGTGGACGGCTTCCGCTCGATCGCCGCCGAGCTGCCCCGCAACACGCTCCTCGTCTACTCGTACTCCAAGCACTACGGGGCGACCGGCTGGCGCCTCGGCGTGATCGGCCTGCACGACGACAACGTCATCGACGCGATGCTCGCCGCGCAGCCGCAGGACCAGAAGGACCGTCTCGACAAGCGCTACAGCACGCTCTCCCTCGAACCCGAGAAGATCAGGTTCATCGACCGTCTGGTCGCCGACTCCCGCCAGGTCGCCCTCAACCACACCGCGGGCCTCTCCCTCCCGCAGCAGGTGATGATGGCCCTCTTCTCGCTCTTCGACATGCTGGACGAGGGCCAGGCGTACAAGGAGCGCATCCGCGCGATCGTGCAGCGCCGCCTCCAACTGCTCCTCGAAGGCGCCCGGATGAAGATCGCCGAGGACCCCGGGCGGGCGGCCTACTACATCGAACTCGACCTCCTCGCCGAGGCGGAACGGACCCACGGCAAGGCGTTCGCGGACTTCCTGGAGAAGAACTACGACCCGGTCGACCCGCTGTTCCGCCTCGCCGAGCAGACCTCGGTGGTCCTCCTCAACGGCGGCGGCTTCGACGGCCCCCAGTGGTCCGTCCGCGCCTCCCTCGCCAACCTGGACGACCTCGACTACCTCCAGATCGGCCACCACCTGCGCACCATCTTCAACGACTACGTAGCAGAGTGGCACGCCTCCCAGAGCTGACCGTTCCCACCACCCGCCCCGCCTCGGAACGGACGCCCCATGACCCGCCTCAGCCGCCTCGACCACCGCTGGTTCGACAAGGTCGCCTCCGCCCACCTCCCCGGCGCCGACCGCCTCCTCCCCGCCCTCTCCGCCTCCGCCGACCACGGCCGCCTCTGGTTCGCCACGGCAGCGGTCCTGGCCACCGCCGGCGGCCCCACCGCCCGCCGCGCCGCCCGCCGTGGCGTCGGCTCCCTCGCCCTCGCCTCCCTCACCACCAACGCCGTCGCCAAGTACGCCGTCCGCCGCCGCAGGCCCCTCACCGACGCGGTCCCCTTCGTGCGGCTCCCCACCAGGGCCCCCTGGACCTCCTCCTTCCCCTCCGGCCACTCCGCGTCCGCCGCCGCCTTCGTCGCCGGAGTCGCCCTCGAATCGCCCCGCTACGGCGCCCTCCTCGCACCGGTGGCCGCCGCCGTCGCGTTCTCCCGGGTGTACATCGGCGTCCACTACCCCGGTGACGTGCTCGCCGGGTGCGCGCTGGGGGTGGCCGCCGCCGCCGTCACCTGCCACTGGTGGCCGCCCCGTCCTCCGTACGTACGCGACGGACGCACGCGCGTCGAGGCGCCCGCGCTCCCCCACGGCGAGGGCCTGGTCGTGGTCGTCAACTCCGGTTCGGGCAAGGGCGTTCCGGGCCGCCTTCCCGCCGAGGAGCACCTGCGGCTGCTCCTCCCCAAGGCCGAGATCCTCGTGCGCGAGGCGGACGCCGACCTCGCCGACGTCCTGGACCAGGCGGTCGTACGGGCCGGGCAACTGGCCGGAGTCCTGGGCGTCTGCGGCGGCGACGGCACGGTGAGCGCAGCCGCGGCGCGCGCCGCCGAAGCCGGACTGCCGCTCGCCGTGTTCCCTGGCGGCACCCTGAACCACTTCGCGCTGGACGCGGACGCCGCCACCTTCGAGGACACCGCCCACGCGATCCACCACGGTGAGGCGGTCCGGGTGGACCTGGCCCGGGTCACGGACGGCGAGGGCCGCCGCGTCACCGACTTCGTGAACACCTTCAGCATCGGCTTCTACCCGGAGCTGGTGAAGCGGCGCGAGCGGCTGGAGGGCCGGATCGGCAAGTGGCCTGCCGCCGCGGTGTCCCTGGTGGGCGTGTTGCGCGACGCCTCACCCCTGGACGTCACCCTCGACGGCGAACCCCGTTCCCTGTGGCTGCTGTTCGCGGGCAACGGCCACTACCTCCCCGACAACCTCGCCCCCTCGCACCGCCCGCACCTGGACGAGGGCCTCCTGGACGTCCGTACCGTGGACGCGGCGGCCCGCCTGGCCCGTACGCGCCTGGTGATCTCCGCACTCGCAGGCGCCCTGAACCGCTCCCGGGTCTTCCACGCCGAACGCGTCGGGCGGCTGGAGGTGGGCAAGCTCCAGGACGTCGAACTCCTCGCGTACGACGGCGAAACGGCAGCCGCCCCGGACACCCTGCTGCTCTCCAAGTCCCGTGCGGCGCTCACGGTCTACAGCCCGGCCGAGCACCTCGGCGAGATCCGCCGGCAGCTGCGCACGGCCACGGCGGCGGCGAGCGAACGCACCGGCCGCCGCCCCGGTCAGGAATCCTGAGCCCCGGTCCGCAGCCAGCACCCCCGCACCTCGTCCGTCGGCGCGACCGTCGCGACGAGGGCGAGGGTGTGCTGCACCATGGCCGGCACGTAGTCCGCCGGTACGCCCGCGATCGCGTCGGCCGGCACCACCACCCCGTATCCGAGGTTGACCAGGTCGAACACCGCATTGGGGATCGCCACGTTCGCGGACACCCCGACGACGACCACGTTCCGGCACCCGATGTTCCGCAGCAGTGCGTCCACCTCCGTGCCCGCGACCGGTGACAGGCCGTGCAGCCGGTGCACCACGAGGTCCGAGTCGGCCACCTCGATGGGGGCGGCGACCCGTACCGCCGGGGTCCCGGTCAGCTGTTGGACGGGGAGCCGCTGCGCCGCGCGGAAGAGGCGCGCGTTGTGGTTCGCGCCGCGCCCGTCCGGCCGCCGTTCGGCGACGGCGTGCAGCACCTGTACGCCGGCCCGGTGCGCGGCGTCGACCAGGAGCGCGATGTTGTCGAGGGCCCCCGACTTCCGTGCCTGCGTGGCTAGTTCGGGCAGCGCACTGTCCGCACCGACCACGCCTTCCTGGCATTCCACAGTGAGCAGTACGGCGCTGGCGGGTTCGAGCTGTGCCACGAGTCGTTCGTATGCCGACATGGCGCGCGAGGGTAGCGGCCATTGCGTACCGAAGGAAGAGCCCTCATGATCTCTGACGTCACATCAGAACTCTTCCAGGGGAGACCGCATGGCCACCACGGACCACACACAGCGCCGGGGCCGTAGCATCATGATGACGGACGCCGAGCGCGACACGTACCTCGCCGAGCAGCGCGTCTGCCGGGTGGCCACGGTCTCCGCGGACGGCGCCCCGCACGTCGGCGCCCTGTGGTTCGTCTGGGACGGATCCTCGCTCTGGCTGTACTCGATCACCCGCAGCCGTCGCTGGGCCCAGCTCCGCAAGGACCCCCGGCTCGCGGTGGTCGTGGACGACGGCATCGAGTACGGGGAGCTGCGCGGCGTGGAGCTTTCCGGCACCGCGGAGTTCGTCGGCGAGGCGCCGCGCACCGGCGAGCGATGCCCCGAACTGGACTTTCCCGAGGGGCTGTTCACCCAGAAGTACTTCGGCATGACGCAGATGCCGCACGACGGCCGGCACGCCTGGCTGCGGCTGACTCCGGACGCGATCGCCTCCTGGGACTTCCGCAAGCTGTCGGCCTTGTAGCGGGGCCCTTCAGCAAGAAGGGCGGCCTAGCTCGCCACTTTCTCCCCGGCCGCCGCCAGCGCCTCCACCGCCGCCCTGATCGAGGGCCGCCGGTCGGCGTCGGCGCGCCACACCACGTACACGTGCCGCCGCATCGCATGCCGTACGGGGACGACGCTCACGCCGTCGGGCACGGGTCCTCGCCCGAGCCTGGGCGCGACGCACACCCCCAACCCGGCTTCGACCAGGGCGAGTTGGGTGGCGTGCTCCTCGGCGACGTGCGCGAGCCGGGGCTCCACACCCACTCCGCGCAGGGTGAGCAGCAGCCACTCGTGGCAGAACTCGCCCTCCGCCCAGGTCACCCAGTCGTCGTCGGCGAATTCCGCGAGGTCGACCTCGTCCCGCCCGGCGAGCGCGTGACCGGCGGGCATCGCCACGTCGGCCGGATCCTCCAGGAGTTCACGCTTGGCGAGCCCGGCCGGCATGGACAGCGGTTTGTTGTACCAGTCGAGGACGACGGCGAGGTCGTAGTCGCCGCGCACCACGCCCCGTACCGCCGCGTCAGGCTCCACCTCCCGCATCTTCACCCGCAGTTGGGGGTGCCGGTCCCGCAGCGCGGCGAGCGCGGACGCCACCAGACCGCGGGCCGCGGTCGGGAACGCGGCGAGCGCGAGGTCCCCGACGACCCTGCCGCGCTGGGCCTCGATGTCGGACTGGGCGCGCTCGGCCTGGGAGAGGATCCGGGCCGCGTGCCCGGCGAGCAGCCGTCCCGCCTCGGTGAGCCGCACCCCGCGCCCGTTCTTGGCGAGCAGCGGCTCGCCGACCTCGCGCTCCAGCTTGGCCATCTGCTGGGAGACCGCGGACGTGGTGACGTGCAGCCCCTCGGCGGCGCCGCTGACCGAACCGTGCCGGGCGAGGGCGTCGAGGGTGCGCAGCCGCTCCAGATTCAACATGTAAGCAATACTACGCAGTCAGTCCAACAGAACTTGCTTGTGCTACGAGATCAAGACCGCCATCGTTGCCTCCATGACCCCCGTGACCGCGGCTCGACACCGCACCTCCGAGCCGAAGCCCACTCCCGCCCCCGCGCCCGCCGGCACCCCGGCTCCCGCCCGCCGCCGCAGCGTCGACTGGCGCATCCGCTTCGCCGCGCTCGCCCTCATCTGGGGTTTCAGCTTCCTCTTCATCAAGGTCGGCACCGAGGCGTACGCGCCGTTCCAAGTGACCTTCGGGCGGCTGTTGTTCGGCACGCTCGTCCTGGTGGCGGCCATGGCGGTCAAGCGCACCCGGCTGCCGCGCTCCGCCCGCACCTGGGGTCATCTCACGGTCGCCGCGTTCTTCCTCAACGCGCTGCCGTTCTCGCTCTTCGCCTACTCCGAGCTGACGATCCCCTCGACGCTCGCAGGCATCTGCAACGCCACTTCCCCGCTCTGGGGAATGGCGCTCTCCCTGGTCGCCCTCTCCGAGGACCGTCCCACCCGCCGCCGCGTGGCGGGACTGGGGCTCGGTTTCCTCGGTGTGCTCACCGTCCTGGGCGCCTGGCAGGGCTTCTCGGGCCTGGACCTCACCGGCACGGCGATGGCCCTGCTGGCCTCGCTCAGCTACCCGATCGGCTGGATCTACCTGCGCCGCACCCTGGCCGGCAGCACCGACCCGGCCCTCTCGATGACCGGCGCACAACTCCTCCTGGCCACCGCCCAGTTGGCTGTCGTCACGCCTCTCTTCACCACGCTCCCGAGCTCCTTCCCGCTGCTGCCCCTCCTCTCCGTCGTGGCACTCGGCGCGCTCGGCACCGGCCTGGCGATGCTCCTCCAGTACAACCTGGTGTCGGAGATCGGCCCGACCACCGCCCAGATGGTCACCTACTTCATCCCCGTCATCGCCACGATCGCCGGAGTGACCCTGCTCTCCGAACCCCTCTCCTGGAACACCCCCGTGGGCGCCCTCATCGTGCTGACCGGCGCGGCCCTCACCCAGACCAAGCCCCGCCCCGCCTGACTCCGGACCGGACCCCCTCACCCGTAGCGCCGCCCCTCCCCCTCAGGACCCGGTCCGATCGCCGCCGCCACGGCCTCCGCCACCACGCCGATCTCGCCCATGCCCAGTGTGGAAACGGTGAGCCGGACCCCCGCCCCCGCCGCCATGCGGAACCGCGCCCCCGGGGCCACTCCCCACCCCGCGTAGAGCATCCGTGCCACCACCCCCGTCTCGTCCGCCACCGGCACCCACACGTTCATCCCGCTCCGCCCGTGCGCCCGCACCCCCCGCTCCGCCAGCGCCGCGATCAACGCGTCCCGCCGCTCCCCGTACGACCGGGCCACGACGCCCGCGTCCACCACTCCCGAAGTCCACAGCCGCACGACCGCCCGCTGCAGCAGCCGGCTCACCCACCCGGGACCGAGCCGCTGGCGCCCGCGCACCCGGTCCATCGTCACCGCGTCGCCGGTCAGCACGGCGACCCGCAGGTCGGGCCCGTACCCCTTGGACACGGACCGTACGAACACCCACGGTCCCGCACCTGCCCCGACCAGCACGTGCACCGGCAGGTCCACGATCCCGTGCCCGTGGTCGTCCTCGACCAGCAGCACCGTCGGATGGGCCGCCAGCACTTCCCGCAGCGCAGCCGCCCGCTGCGCGCTCACCGCCGCTCCCGTCGGGTTCTGCGCCCGGGCGGTCACCACGACCGCCCGCGCACCGCCCCGCAGCGCCCGCTCCACCTCGCCCGGCAGCGGCCCCTCGTCGTCCACCGCCACCGGCACGGCCCGCAGCCCGAGCGCCGGAACCAGGTCGAGCATCGCGCCCCACCCGGGATCCTCCACCGCGACCGTGTCCCCGGGCTTCAGGTGTACGGCCAGCACGCGCTCGATCGCGTCCAGCGAGCCCGACGCGACGGCGACCGGCCCGTCAGGAACCCCCGCTGCATCGAAGTCCGCCCGCGCCAGCCGCGCCAGCTCGGGGTCCAGCGCCTCCTCCCCGTACAGCCCGGGTTTCGCGTCGGCCTGCTCGGCCGCGTATCGCAGCGCATCGCGCAGCGGCGGCAGCAGTGCGGTGTCGGGGTTGCCCTTCGAGAGGTCCCGTACACCCTCCGGGATGTCCGCCCTGATCGACTCGCGTGCGGTACTGACGGGCCTCGCCCTGATGCGGCTGCCCCTTCGCCCGGCCGTCTCGATGACTCCGCGCTCCCGCAGAGTCCGGTATGCGGACGCGACCGTATTGGGATTCACGCCCAACTGAACCGCCAACTCCCGCATGGGCGGGAGGAGTTGGCCGGGTTCCAGTTCCCCCTCACCCACCGCCCGTTCCACACTCTCGGAAATCTCCGACGCACGCCTGCCACTGATCCGATACTCTCCTAGCACAAAAGCCAGTATGCACTAGTGCAATGGAGAGCGCAATGCAGGACGCCCCTCAGGAGAGCACCCCCGACAGCGCCGCGGGTGCCTCCGCCGGACCGGCCGCGACGGCCGCCGCCCCGGAGTCGTACGTCCCCACCGACCGCACCGTCCCCACCCGCTCACCCGAGCGCGCCTCGTACGACCGCGAGCTGGTGCACTCGATACTCGACGAGGCGTACGTCTGCCACCTGGGCTTCGTCCGCGACGGCGCCCCTGTCGTCCTGCCCACCCTCTACGGCCGGATCGGCGACAGCCTCTACGTCCACGGCTCGACCGGCTCGCGACCGCTGCGCGGCGCCGGGCGCACCGAGGACGCCCCGGGCATCGAGGTCTGCCTGACCGTGACCCACGTCGACGGCCTGGTACTGGCCCGCTCCGCCTTCCACCACTCGATCAACTACCGGTCCGTCGTCGTGCACGGCACGGCCCGCCCGGTCGTCGACGAGGAGGAACGGCGCATCGCACTGGACGCCCTCGTCGACCACGTCGTCCCCGGCCGCTCCGCCGACTCGCGCCCCGCGAACGCCAAGGAGCTCGCCGCAACCGCCGTACTCCGACTCGATCTTGACGAAGTGTCGGCCAAGGTCCGCACCGGCCCGCCCAATGACGAGCCCGAGGACGCCACCCTCCCGCACTGGACCGGCGTCGTCCCCCTCACCCACGGCCACGGCACGCCGATCCCCGCCGACGACCTGGACCCGGCCGTCGCACTCCCCGACTACCTCTCCGCCCGCTGAGGGGCCGGCCGTGCTGATCCATCCCTGGGA
>NZ_JBSGZD010000248.1:0-11905 GCF_053610825.1 Streptomyces sp. NPDC054863
GATCCGGACGAGGCGGCGGCGCGTGGCATCTACGCGCCGGTCGACGCCTTGTCCGACGGCGCGCCCGGCGCGATCGTCATCGCACCCGGCGATACCCGCGGCACCGTGCTGATTCCGGAAAGAGCCGGCGGCCGCTGCTGCGGGCTGGGCGGGGCCGACGGCCCCAACATGGCCTGTGAGGCGTGTGGTCTGCCCGTGGCGAGCCGGATCGACGACTGCTCGCTCTGGCAGGCGGTGTGGCTCGCTCCCCACGCCGTGCGCCGCCTCCCCGTCGACGGCGCCGAGGACGCGCCGCTCTCCTGGGCGGAGTTGATGGAAACGGGACACGGCACACCCCCGTTCGAGCCGATGACCATGACGTGGGGATCGCGGCTGGGTTTGAACCACCTCTGGTCATGGAGCCCGCAGTGGGAGGCGGCAGCGGGTCAGGCACTCGCCCACTTGCTGGCGGCCTCGGAAGGCCGGCCCGTGACCGTCCCGGACGGCCTGGCCGCGGAAGTGTTCCAACGCGCCCTCGACACCCTGCTGCCCGCTGGTCCACCCGCACGGCGCGTTCTCCTGGCCGGACCCGGCCGCCCACCCGCCCCCGACGAGGGTGCCGACATCCTTCTCGTACCGACGCATCCGCACACGGGAGAGACCTGGACCCCGGCCGCCTCGGCCTACCCGGTGCCGCTGCCGTTCGGGGTGTGGCTGTGGCTGGCCTTCCCCGAGCCGTACCTGCCCGTCCCCGCGACGGGCCGCATGCCCGACGGCATTCTCCGTGACGACCCGCTCGCGCCGCGCCCCAGCCATCTTTTCTGGGCCGACCAAGGAGCGTTCCAGCGCACCCTGGTCCGGCTACCGGCCGCTCGCACCCCATGGCTGCGCGAGATCCTCGAAAACCTCACGCAGCACACGCGTGCCCGCCTCTTCTAGCGCTGCGACCGGGAAGATCCGCCGGGGTGACTGCGCTGAGTCCCGCTGGGGCGGACGAGGAGGGCGCGCAGGACGCGCCAACAGCGACGGCGATCACGGCCACTACGTGCAAGTGCACTGCGAGCTCCGATCAGGCACACAAGGATCCGTACCCGAGCCGCTCGATGCGCGCGGCCCGCGCCCGCAGCTCGGCCACAGGGGCGGCGCCGAGGACGAGCGGGGGAGTCCGGACACCGTACGGCCCTATGCGCTTGCGGGTCTCTGCGCGCACTTCCACTCTCCTCAGTTCTTCTCTTCCGAGCCTTGTTCAGCCATGCTAATTTTAGGTTGTGCGTACAAACAAGAATCCCGGAAGACGGCCGTCGGCCGTGGGTGAGGTGCGCAGGCGGCAGATCATCGATGCCGCCGTCACCGTGCTCGCGCGGGACGGGCTGTCCCGTACGTCCCTGAGCCGGGTGGCCGAGGAGGCCGGGCTGTCGAGCCCCGGGCTGATCACCTATCACTTCGCCGACAAGGACGACGTGTTGGTGCAGCTGACCGAGGACCTGCTCGGCAAGTGCGCCTCGACCGTCGACGCCGCGGTGAAGGACGCCTCCGACGCGATGTCGGCGCTGCTCGCGTACATCGAGGCCTTCGTACGGTTCCAGGACCAACACCGTGACGGCGTAAGGGCGTTGTGGCGGCTGGCGTCGAGCTGGAAGGCGCCGGGGCGCACGGACGCGTTCGACGCGCGGGCGCTGGCCGGGCCCGTGGAGGAGATCCTTCGGCGCGGGGTGGACGGCGGGGAGTTCCGGGAGCTCAACCCGGCGTGGGTGGCGCAGAGCGTGCAGTGCTCGGTGGAGGGGTTCCACGAACTGTTCTGCGCGGACCCCGACATCGATACGGACGCCTTCGTCGGCGAGCTCCAGACGCTCTACCGCAGGGCCGTCGAGAAGGAGAGTGACGAAGAGTGAGAAGGGGGGTGGACGGCAGGAGTAGGCACGGAGTCCGCATCGCATGAAGCCGGAAGATCCGGAAGGGGCATCGCCATGGCAATCAGCTACTGCAACCGCCCTCCCCAGAACGACCGCACCGGGGATCACCCCCCGGACCAGAAACACGGGCCGCGCCCCGGAGGGCGCCGCCCCACCCTCTGGGAGGAGACCGGCGGCCCCGTCGGACTCCTCCACTCCTCCCTCCCCTCCCTCGCCTTCGTCCTCGTGAACTCCGTCCTCGGCCTGTGGCCGGGGATCTTCGCGGCGATCGGCACCGTGATCGCGTTCACGGTGCTGCGCGTGGTCCGCAAGCAGCCGGTGAAGCCCGCGCTTGCGGGAATCGTCGGGGTCGGCGTCTCCTCGTACTTCGCGAGCAGGTCGGGCGAGGCGCGGGACTTCTTCCTCGTCGACATCTGGCTGAGCCTGACGGTGTTCGTCGCGCTGGTGCTCTCGCTGGCGGTGCGTCGGCCCCTGGCCGGCGTGGTCTGGAGCGCGGTGAACCGCAGTTCCTCGGCCTGGCGGCACGACCGCCCTTCGCGGTTCGGCTACGACGTCGCGACGGCGGTGCTGGCGCTGGTCTTCGGCTCGCGGTTCGTCGTGCAGTACTGGCTGTACGACCGGGACCTGGCGGGCTGGCTGGCATTCGCGAAGATCGCCATGAACTATCCGCTGTGGATCGTCGCACTGGCCGTCTGGGCGTGGGCGGCCCGCCGCGCGGGCAGGCGCACGGGGCACACAACTCACTGAACCCGTAGGGCACTTGGCGGGACAGGGCCGGGTGCAGCCCGACCTGGTGTCAGGCGGGTTCGCGTGGCGTGGCGGTCAGCGTCAGGCTGCCGGGTACGGCGGCGAAGGCTTCCCGTACGTCGGCGGCCAGGCCCTCCCGGGTGGGGGTGCCCGAGCGCGAGATCCATGTGTCCATCGCTCCGTGGAACGCGGCGATGAGCATGTCGAGAGCCAGCCGGGGGCGCAGGTCCCCCGCCCCGCCGAGGTCGAACCTGCGGTGCAGGACGGCCAGTGCGGCGCGGCCCGTGCGGTCGCAGAAATGCAGGCCGTGCGCGTCCATCGAGGGCGCGTGCTCCGCCAGTCGCCGGCTGAGCAGCGTCCGGCGCGCCCAGCCGTCGGCGGTC
This sequence comes from Streptomyces sp. NPDC054863, assembly GCF_053610825.1. Lineage (NCBI taxonomy): Bacteria > Bacillati > Actinomycetota > Actinomycetes > Kitasatosporales > Streptomycetaceae > Streptomyces > Streptomyces sp. NPDC054863. The sequence goes on from NZ_JBSGZD010000248.1 coordinate 3,023, forward strand.
ATCCGGTCCAGGGCGGCGAGGAACGCCTCCTGGAGCATGTCGAGCACGGTCCCGCCGCCCGGGTCGCAGGTCTCCAGCTCGTCCAGGAAGGCCGCCCACAGGTCCTGGGTCGGCGCGCCGGCCACGTCTTCCTTGCTGGCGAAGGTACGGAAGAACGTGCGCTTGGAGACCTCCACCGCGTCGCAGAGCTCGTCCAGCGTGGTGCCGTCGAACCCGCGCTCGCTGAACATCTCCAGGGCCGTGTCGATCAGCGCCTGGCGGGTGCGCAGCTTCTTCCGCTCGCGCAGCGGCAGTTGGTCGTTCACGGCTCCGGGCATGGCGGCAGCATAGGCGAGAACACCACGGGGAGGCAATCGCCCCTGACTAGCCTGTGCCACTTGAGCGCCTGTGCCACTTGACGGCGTGTGCCACTCAGTGGCAGAAATGGTGAGGAGCTTCCGCGGCGGCCCGTACCGGCTGTTCTGGGCCCCTGCGCGGCCACAGCCATGCCCCTGACCCTTCTTGCCGAAAGCTTGCCGAAAGCCTGCTGAAAGGTGCACTTCCCATGCGCGCTCTGCTCGTCGACCACTCCGCCCCCGCCGGACTCCGGCTCGGCCAGGCTCCCGACCCCCGGCCCACCCCGCACCAGGCCCTGATCCGGGTGGCCGCGACCTCGTTCAACTACGGGGAGGTCCGGCACTTCCTGGAAAATGCCCCGGACGGCCAGGTGCTCGGCTGGGACGCGGCCGGCGTCGTGGAGCGGGCCGCGGCCGACGGCTCGGGCCCCACTGTCGGCACCCCCGTGGTCACCCTCGCCCCGGACGGCGCCTGGGCCGAACTCCGCGCCGTGGAAACCGACTTGATCGGCTCGGTCCCCCAGGGTGCCGACCTCGGCGCGATCAGTACGGTCCCGGTGTCGGGCGCCACCGCACTGCGCGCCCTGCACCGCGTCGGCCCGCTGCTGGGCAGGCGGGTCCTGATCACCGGGGCCACCGGCGGCACCGGCCGGTACGCCGTACAACTGGCCAGGCAGGGCGGTGCACACGTCATCGCCTCCACCGGAAATCCGGCCGCGTACGGCGACGGTCTGCGCGCCCTCGGTGCCCATGAGGTGGTGGCTGAGCCTGCGGCGGTCGACGTACCCGTGGACGGCGTCCTGGACATGGTGGGCGGAACCCAACTCGTGGACGCGTACGACGCGTTGAGCGAGGGAGGCACCCTGGTGGCGGTCGGCCACTCGGCCGAGCAGAGCGAGCACTTCCCGTTCGGGGCGCTCTTCGGCGACCACGGGCGTCACGACCGCTCGCTCACCAGCTTCTTCCTGCTCGGCTGCACCGGCCTGGCCCCCGACCTGACCTGGCTCGCCCACCGGGTCGCGGCCGGCGATCTCGACCCGCAGATCGCCTGGCGCGGCAGCTGGGACAAGGCGGCGGAGGCGGCCGACGCCCTCCTGGGCCGCCGCCTCCACGGCAAGGCGGTACTCACCTTCGACTGAGCACCCGCAACCGAGACGCCCGCGGCTGCCGCCGGCGCAGCTCTACGGCACATCCCTGGATCAGTACGGAGCAGACTGAGTATGCTCCGTACTGCATGATTCCCCACGCGCGGCTCCTTTCGCTCTCGTTACCGGCTGGGCTGGGCTTCGGTGCGGCGACCTCGCTCTTCAACGGGCTTTCGTCCGGGGGTGCTCGCCGGGAAGTGGCTGCGGGTCGCCGCCGGGGCGTTGTCGCTGGTGGGGGCTGTCGTGGCGTACTACGTCACCGATGCCCTCGTCCTGCACGAGCCGCTCTCGGGCTTCTCGGGCTTCGCGGCGGAGACGGTGGTGTGGTGCACGGCGGGCACGGCGTTCGGGCTGTTCCTGGGCCTGGTGGGGGTGGCGGATCAGGCCGGGACGACCGGCTCCTGGAGTTCTGTCACCCAGTCGTTCCGGTCCGGCGGGCACTCCAGGTTGACCTCCCGGGGGTAGCCCGCCGAGCGGTAGCCGTGGGTGTCGATCCACCGGCCCAGGGCCTGGACCGCCGGCAGGACCGTCTCCATCGAGCCGCGGTGGACGATCGTCGCCGCCGAATCGACCGGCGGCAGGTCCAGGACGCGGAGCGTGCCGTCGTCCCGTACCGGAGCGGCGACCTCCACCCCGGCGTGGACGAGAATGCCGCCCTCGGGGGTGTCCTCGTAGTGAGCGATGCCGGGTCCTGTCGGCACGATGCCCGCTCCTTCGAGGCGTGCGAACAGCTCGGTGTACAGGGGTCCGATGGTCGGGCCGATGGTGTCGAAGTCCGGTGCAGGGCCGGTGAGTTCCGCCGTCCGGATGCGCGGCAGGCTCTTCATGACGACCTCGTGGACGGACATGTGCCCCGCGCTCTCGATGGAGCGGAGCCTCGCCTCGACGTGGGCCAGCCGGGTCGCCGCCTCCGACACGGCCGTTTCGAGTTCGATACGGCGCAGCCGCAGCATGGCGCGCAGTTCCTCGGTACTGATCTTCTCGTCGAGGATCCGCTGGACCTGCGCGAGGGTGAAGCCGAGGTCCTTGAGCGCGATGACGCGGTTGAGGCGGGCGAGCTGGGCCGCGGTGTAGTGGCGGTGGCCGGTGGCGGGGTCGACCCGGGCGGGGTGCAGCAGTCCGGTGGCGTCGTAGTGACGCAGCATGCGGACCGATACGCGGCCGAGGCGGGCGAAGTCTCCGATGGCGAACATGACGGCTCCGGGTCGAGGGCCTCACACGGTGTCATGGTCAAGCCCGGCTTCCACCACCGGCTCCCCCTGACCTGCTCCCCGGCAGGTGGCGGGACGGAGGGCCGGCGCCACTCTCAGCAGCCACCGGAGCCCCCAAAGCCCTCAGCCCCCTCGTCACTCCGTAAGCCGGCCCCCTAGCTGAGGGTCTTCAGCGCCGCCGCGTCGTACGGCTTCAGCTCGTCGAACCGGTCGCCCAGGACCTTCGCCGCCCACTGCGGGTCCTGGAGCAGGGCGCGGCCGACGGCGACCATGTCGAACTCGTCGCGCTCCATGCGGTCGAGGAGGTTGTCGATGCTGCCGATCGCGGCACCCTTGCCCGCGAACGCGTGGAGGAAGTCGCCGTCGAGACCGACCGAGCCGACGGTGATGGTGGGCCTGCCGGTGAGCTTCTTGGTCCAGCCCGCCAGGTTGAGGTCCGAGTCGTCGAACTCCGGGAGCCAGTAGCGGCGCGTGGAGGCGTGGAAGGCGTCGACGCCTGCTGCCGCGAGCGGGTTCAGGATCGCCTCCAGCTCCTCCGGGGTCTGGGCGAGCCTGGCTTCGTAGGCCTCCTGCTTCCACTGCGAGAAGCGGAAGATCACCGGGAAGTCGGGCGAGACGGCCTCGCGGACCGCGGCCACCGTCTCGGCCGCGAACTTCGTACGGGCAACCGGGTCGCCTCCGTAGGCGTCGGTGCGGCGGTTCGTGCCCGCCCACAGGAACTGGTCGATGAGGTAGCCGTGCGCGCCGTGCAGTTCGACGCCGTCGAAGCCGATGCGTTCGGCAGCCGCGGCGGCCTCGGCGAAGGCGCCGATGACGTCGTCCAGGTCGCTGCGGGTCATCGCCTTGCCGGCGTTCTCGGTGCCGTCGACACGGATGCCGGAGGGGCCGACGGCGGGGGCGTCGGCGTAGGGGGCGTCGCCCTGCTTGCGCACCATGCCGATGTGCCACAGCTGCGGCACGATCGTGCCGCCCGCCGCGTGTACGTCCTCGGCGACCTTCGCCCATCCCGCCAGCTCTTCCGCACCGTGGAACTGCGGGACGCGGTCGCTCTGTCCTGCCGACTCGTGGCCTACGTAGGTCCCCTCGGTGACGATCAGGCCCACACCGGCGGCGGCGCGACGGGCGTAGTACGACCGCACGTCCTCACCGGGTATGCCGCCCGGGGAGAACATGCGGGTCATCGGTGCCATCGCGATGCGGTTCGGGACGGTCAGGCCGTTCAGCGAGAGGGGCCGGGCAAGGATCTCGGCCGCGCGGTTGGCGGAGGACGTGGCGGCAGCGGTGGTCATGGGGTGCTCCCTGGTCGGTTTCAAGAGGCGTGTTTCAACAGGTGCGTTTCAACAGGTGCGTGCGGTAGGCGGGTTCGGTAGGTGTGGGCGGTGGGCGGTGGGCGGACCCGGTGGGCGCGTGCGCAGGTGTGCGCAGCGCGGGTGGATACGCGGGCAGGGAAGGTCTGGTGGGCATGCGTGGCTACTGCGCCACGGGGTGCACCGGCGCCAAGTCGGAGCTGTCCGTTCTGCGGGTCTCGACGGCCCGGGGGCCGTGCTGTCCGCGCAGGCCGAGCAGACTGATCACGGCGACCAGCGCGAAGGCCAGGGACCCGATGCCGAAGGTGAGGGTGAACGCGGATTCGGCGGGCAGCGCCGGCGTGCCCGGAGGCAGGTGCTCGATGGTCCTGGAGGCCAGGATGGTGGTGATGACGGCGCTGCCGATCGCGCTGCCGGTGGAGCGGGAGATCGAGTTGATGCCGTTGGCGATGCCGCTCTGGTGGGGCGGGACGCTCGACATGATGACGGCGGGCATGGCGGCGTAACCGAAGCTGACGGCCGCGCCGACGATGATGCCGGCACCGATCACCGATGAGGTGTGGGTGTGGTCGGCTGCGAGCCAGCCGAAGCCGACGGCTCCGAATGCCGCGGCCATGCCGAGTACGAACCGGGGGCCCCGGTGGCGGACCAGTTGGCCGCCGACGGGCGAGGTGAGCAGGGAGACGACGGCTCCGGGCAGCAGGAACTGGACGGAGGCGAGCAGGATGGAGGCGTCGAAGCCGTAGCCGGTGAGCGCCCGGGGCATCTGGACGAAGTAGGAGACCCCGAGGAAGTTCGCGAACATGCCGAAGCCGACGAGGATGCCGGCCAGGTTGGCCATGAGGACCGGGCGGTGGACGAACATCCGCATGTCGACGAGCGGCTCGCGCACCTTGCGCTCGACCAGTACCCAGAGGACTGCCACGACGGCCGCGCCGGCGAAGCTGCCCAGCGTACGGCCGGAGGTCCAGCCCCAACCGTGGCCCTGGGAGATCGGCAGCAGGAGCAGCAGCAGGGCGACGCCGAGGGTCAGCGCGCCCAGGAAGTCGGTGCGGCCACCGGTCTTGTGCCGGGTCGCCGGGACGAGGAGGAGGACCGCGAGCAGGGCGAGGACCGCGAACCCGGTCGCCATCCAGAAGGCGTTGCGATAGTCGGCGCCCTCGCCGGAGGTCAGCAGTCCCGTGGCGACGAGCGCGAGCCCGCTGCCGAATGCGAGGGTGCCGCTGACCAGTGCCATCGCGCTGGGCAGCTTCTCCGGCCTGACTTCTTCCCGCAGGACGGAGAGGGCCAGCGGGAAGATGGCGGTCGCGGCGCCCTGGAGCACCCGGCCCAGGATCAGCAGCGGCAGCGAACTCGCGAGGGCGGCGATGACGGAGCCCGCGACCATGACGCCGAGGACGGCCACCAGGGTGGGCTTCTTGCCGTGCTGGTCGCCGAAGCGGCCGAGCAGCGGGGTGAAGACGGCTGCGGACAGCAGCGTGGCCGTGGTCACCCAGCTGACGTTGGCGGCCGTGGTGCCGAGGTCGCCCTGGATCAGACCCAGGATCGGGACCGGCAGGGTCTGCATCATCGACACGACCATGGCAGCGAGGCTCAGGGCGAAGACGATGACCGTCTCGTTCCTGTGCCCGGCGGCGGGGGCGGATGCGGCGTGGCTCATGGCGGGCGGAACCTTCTCAATGCTTCAGGACGTAGATGTTTGAGGACGTCAAGCACCTCCGCAGACGGTAGACATCGATAGTTGAGTACGTCAAGTTAATGCTTGATGACATCAAGCACCTGCGAGTACACTCCAGGTCATGAGCGCCGCCGCCCCGCACTCCCTCGCCAAGCTCCAGCTCGTGGAGCTGCTCGCCGACATCGGCACCGCCCAGTGGCGCGATTTCGCGGCCGCCGCCGCCCGCCACGGGCTCACTTCCACCCAGGCCAAGGTGCTCGCCCAGCTCGACGAACCGCTGCCGATGCGCCGCCTGGCCACGCTGCTGGTGTGCGACGCGTCGAACGTCACGGGGATCGTGGACCGCCTGGAGGCCCGCGAGCTGGTCCACCGCGAAGCCGACCCCGCGGACCGCCGCGTGAAGAACGTCGTCGCCACCGACGCGGGCCGCGAGACCGTCCGCCGCGTGCGCGAGGAGATGCAGGAGACGCACGGCGCCCTCGACGCCCTGGACGAAACCGAGAGCGCCACGCTCTACGCACTGCTGACACGCCTGCGGCCGGGTGCCCCTGACGTCGTCGAAGAGGGCCGGACGCCCTAAGGGGTCGTCTTCATGCGCAGAATCCGATTACTCCCCGCGGGACTCGCGGGAGGACCGTACCGCCTGTCTCATCATTGCCTGTCCCATCCCGCAGAATCTGTCTCATTCCAGGAGGCGTAGCTCGTAGCGCGCTTCCCCCGCCCCGCGTGCCGGGTCAAGGTCGAAGGTGCTTGAGGGTGAACTCGGGCAGGGCGTAGGAACCGGCCTGAGGCGCGCCCGGATCGGCCGGATGGCCCGGCATGGGGATGTCAGCGGCATGGGACTCCGCGTCGTCGACGGGGGTGTAGGCCAGTTCTGCCGGGTCGGGGAGTTCCCAGAAGCGGCGGGCGTTGTGGGAGACGGCGTACGTGGTGACGAAGCGGGTGGAGGCCGGTGCGGCGAGGGCGGCCCGGATGAAGCCGATGGCGTCGCGCGGGCTCAGCCAGGTCGCCAGGTGGCGAGGTTCGGTGGGCACGTGCTCGAAGCTGCCGATGCGCAGGCAGACGACGGACAGAGCGAACTTGTCGGCGTACAGCTGCCCGAGCGCCTCGACGGCAGCCTTGCTCACCCCGTAGAGACCATCAGGGCGTACCGGATCCTGCGGACCTGTCAGATGGCCGGTCGGGTAGAAGCCGGTCACACGATTGCTGCTGGCCAGTACCACCCGCTCGATGCCTGTGCGCCGGGCAGCCTCCAGGACGTGGTGCGTGCCGAGCACGTTGGCTTCGAGGAGATCGGAGAGGGGTGCCTCGTCGGGCACGCCACCCAAGTGCAGCACCCGGTCGGCTCCCGCCAGGGCCGACTCCACGGCGGCTGCGTCCCGCAGGTCCACGGTGTGGACGTCCTCGTTCTCGGCCTCCTGGCGCAGCGGCACGCGGTCGAGGAGGATCAACCGGTCCACCTCGCCTCGCAGCGCCTCTCGCGCCACACGGCCGATGGTGCCCGCTGCCCCGGTTATCGCCACCGTTCCCAGGCTCACCGCGTCTCCCTTGGTTTGGACCATGCGCACATCTTCGCGTCTGTTGATCCACTCATCAAGGTGCCTGAGAAGCTGGTGGAGCATGCGTGTGGACCCGGTGAACCTTGACAGGTCGTCACTGACGTCTGATGACGCCGGCAGAAGTGTGACGACTGCGCGCGCTCGTGAGCCGATTCGGCAGGTGGGGGGGGACGTGCTCCACGCAGCATCATTACTCCATGCAGTCGAGCGATTACAGTCTGCGATTGATGGGTGTGGTGATCACGCCCCGGCCTACGGAGTTGTCCTTCATGCGACGCATGACCGCCAAACTCAGTGCCCTCGCAGCTGCCGCGCTGTTCGCCTCGACCCTCCAGACCGGGCAGGCCGGAGCCGCCGACAGCGCCGCGTACTTCAACATGCGGGACATCACCCGCTCCGACTTCACCATTAAGATCACCGACCCGGAAACGATCCAGAAGGCCCGCGACATCGTCGAGAGCGGGGACCCCCAGATCGTCATCGGCAGGATCATCAAGCGGCAGGCGAGCTACAACCCCCGCTGGAGCTTCCACTACAACCCCGAGACGATCCAGTTCGCACCGCAGGCCATCGAAGTCTGCGACGCCACCATCCCCTATGTCGAAGACCACCTGGACGAGGCCGGCGGCCCCTTCCTCCCCGGCCTCTACTGGTGCCCCTGGACCGGAAGGCTCACCGAGGAAGTCACCGCGCCGTAGACGCCCCGCGCAACGACTCCGACCCCGCGCAGGGGGCGAAGCCGTCGTCCGCCGGTACGTCCGGCGACTGCGCGAGGCGTTCCCTCACCCACATCCCGGCAGGCCACCGTCGGTGCGGAACGTGACCTGCTGGATGACTCGCCGTCCCGCGTCCTCGATCCATGGCGCACGCCTGCATCGGGGGGAGCGGAGGCCGAACCGGTCACACGTGAACGGTTCGTGAGCTGTTTACCCGTCCGGCACGCCAGCACGATGGTGAAGGAAACAGCACGGGGTGTGGTTCACCCCGGCTGTCCCGCACGGTCATCGATCGTGTTGATCGCACATGTCGAGAAACGGGGTCTCCATGCTCAGTGTCAAGAACAAGGTTCGGGAGATGTACATGCGTCGAGGGAGTCGAAAAGTACTGGCAAGCGCGGCAGTCGCGACCGCCGTCATGGGAATGGCGGGCATGTCTCCGGCGTCTGCGAGCGCCGAACCGGCCACCACGACGGTCACTTCCCAGCAGCAGGCCGGGGTGCTTGGCGTGAAGGCCGACCCCTGCGGCTGGTTCGCCAATCCGGGCGCCTACTACAACCACTGTGGAACGGGCAACGTCGTCATCTACGTCGACAGGTGGAACATCGGCGGCATCAAGGACTACGAGAAGTGTGTCGGCCCGGGCACCACCTACCTGGGCGGCGGCTGGCCTGACTTTCAGGGCGCCTGGTACGTCGGCAGGTCCTGCTGACAGGCGTCAGCGCGCGACTCGGGGACAGTTGACCGCGCGCTGAAGCAGCGTAGATTCCACGGCGGCCCGTCGGTTGACCCGCGGGCCGCCGTACGTCCGTGTCACCACCGAGGCCCGGAAACCCGAGCAGTCGGGGTGTGGACACCTACAAGGCGTCGCCGCTGCGGGGGGGTGCCCCTATGACTTTGGTCAAGGGGTTGGGGCGGGTTGGGGGTCGTAG
>NZ_JBSGZD010000249.1:0-11893 GCF_053610825.1 Streptomyces sp. NPDC054863
CTCCGTGGCCCTGCGGTGCCGGAGTCCGCTCCGCGTCCTCCGACGCAACCGGCTACGCCGGTTGCTGTCCAGCGCTCCGCGCTGGCAACTCCCCTACTCCGTAGTGGAGTTGGGCCCGCTGCGCGGGCGGCTGGCTACGGGGAGGGGTGGCCGGTTTCGTTGCTCTCCGTTGTGTCCGGGCGCGGGAAGGCTTTGCAGCCTTCCGAGGTGTCGGTTCCCTTCTTCAGTGGTTTGAGTGTGCGTCAAAGTCAGTCCCCGGGTTGTGTATGGAATCTGGGCTCACCCCTGGTGATGCCCCGTCAGGCGTGCGTCATTTCGCCAGCTCGCTCCTTTGTCCGCTCGCTGCACACCACTACCCCGAGCGTTCCTGAGTGGCACGCCATTCGTGCCTGTTCGCCGGCCTGGATTCCGCCGAGGTGGGTTGTCAGGATTGCGCACGGGGTCCATCACGGGATGTGACCTGTGTAGGCGGTGGCACAGTGCTGAGGCGGTGTCAGGTGTGTGTGTGTGGGGGGGGTGGGGCGGGAGTTGGCGAGGGTGGCGTTTGCACTGCTCTTGGAGGAGGGTACGACGGTCGAGCGGCCCGACCCCGACGGTGGCGGTGGCGAGCACGCCCCGCCCCCACCCCCGCCCCGCCACTGCGCATCGCGGGCTGACACCCCTCCCTCAGCGACAGCAGCGCTGGACCGAACACCGCTACAACGGCGTTCTCCGTGGCCCCCCTTCAGACCTGACCGCCGTACGACCCACCGAGAACCGGGGGATGAGCACGTACCGAGTTCACCACCCCCCGGTCCCGGCCCCAGTCACATCTCATAGTTGGCCGGAAAGATCCCGTGGTGGGTCCGATGGCGGGTCGGACGCACACTGCGGTCGGTTCCGTGGTGGGCCGGACGCACACTCCCGGCAGACGGACCAACCACGAACTCCCTGCACGTGGCCCGATGACCGCGCCCGACGACAACACCGGCCACCCCCGGTGACCACTCCCCACGGCCACCACAACCATCCGATGGCCACCGACCGGACACCGGCCCGGCCACGATCAGCGGCCACCGGACACCGGTCACGGCCACCGGAAACGGTCAGCGGCCAGACGTTCCGGACCACACCGACCGGCCACCCTTCGGCGGACTCCACCCGGCCGGCCCCCGCTCCGTCCACCAGCAACCCCACACCAGCACAGGACCGATCCCTCCCCCAACCCCCTCCTTCACGCCGCAGACACGTGGACCACTCAGCAACCCCCTCGGCCTCAGGTCCGTGCCGTATCTGCCTGGCAGATCCCGGGCAGGTGCACGACGAGGAGCGTGAAGACAGCCAGTGCGACGTTGCGGGCCGCAGGGTCCAGACCGTTCCAGTCGGACGACTGCCACATGGCGAACCACTCGCCGCCGATGGCGAGGAAGCCCATCCCGAAGAGCAATAGCATCATGACCAGGCCTACGGTGCTGGCCGCGCGGGCGCGATCGTACGCGTCGCGGCGCAGCCCCGTGATCCAGAACCAGGTAGCGGTGAGGAGGACGGACGCGGTCAGCGTCTCCCAGGCGATGACGGCGACGTAGGCGGCGTTCTGAACGGCGGGGGATTCGACTGCCCGCCACATCAGGTCAGGGTCCTTAAACGTGGTGTCCATGCTCAGGACGTGCTGGACGAACTGCTGGTTGGTCCCGAAATCCGTGATGTTCCCGAAAGCGACCAGGGTCATACAGAGCGCGACGGCCGCCGTCAGCGCGGTCGCCGCGACGGGCGGCGCGCCCAGCCGGAGGAACCAGTTCCGCGGGGCGGCCGGGTCCGTTCCCGAGGAATGGGACCCGGAGCCGGGGCTGGTCGGTCGATGAGCCTGTGCCATGTATGTGCCCTCCCTCGTCGTCCCGCGGGCAGTTGGACCACGGGTCGTACTTGTCCCTTGTCACGTGCGCGGGCCTTCCAGCCGTCCTTCTTGGTGACAACTATCGTGCTTCGGCACAACGGATCGGTAGGCGAGCGATCCGGCAGAACGGGCGGCAGGGGGAGGTCCGGGAGGGTGCTGCGGACAGAATGCTGGCGGTCGCGGTGCGGTCGTACGCCGCGTTCGCGGTGCACATGCGCTTCGATGACGGCATGGCCGAAGACATCCTGCCTGTCCTGGTCCGGAGGTCTCGCCAGCGAAGGCCGTCTGCCGGTGCGGGACGGTCGCAGACCAGGGAGTCGTCACGGTTGCCGACGATCTCGATGTCGTTGTCCATGGCGGACTGGAAGCGGAGGTCGGGCTTGGTGAGCAAGGCGAAGATCATGTTCTTCGGCCTGCGGTTCCGGGCGAGCCGGGTGGAGACCATGCCGAAGTACGGGTAGCCGCCCCCTGTCCCTGTTTCCCTCAGTGCCTGACGCTGCCGCGAATCTTGATAGCCCCGTCCTCCTGTGCTCGGTAGCTTCAGAGCTCGTAGGGTTCCGGTCATGGTGACTGCGACAGTTCGCTGGTGGAGCGATGAAGAGGGATGGGGTGTGCTCGACTCGCCCGAGACTCCCGGCGGCTGCTTCGGCCATTACTCCAACATTCAGATGACTGGCTTCCGTGCATTGGCATCCGGGCAGCAAGTGAACCTCACGTGGGAAGCCCCCGGCTTCAAACAAGACGGTTACGACTACCGTGCCGTGCGCATCGTGCCCTTGCCTGCCTGAGCGCCTGACACCGCCACCTTGAGATACGTCGCGTGCCCCTCCCCCCCTGGCCGGTGCGCCCGTTACGGGGCCCTGAGCACGATCACCCCGACGAGTCGGCGGCCATCCCAGAGACCCACGGCACGGCCGCCGAGGCCGAGCACCAAACATCCCCACATGGGTGGGGAGCAGGGCCCCTGCTGCCGGTGTGTTAGGGCTTGTCCGGGAGAACAGCGTCCAGGGGGCGGAGTTCCAAGCCCGCGACGGATGTCGAGGGCGGAGCGCCCTCGGCCAGGAGCAGCGTGGTGATCGCGTCGGCTGGTCCGGGCGTGAAGTGCACTTCCCCGCCAGGCAACGGCACCACGTTCCTCGCCCGGTCGGCCGGGATGCCGAGAACCTTCCCCAACCACATGGCGGATGCTGCCGGTTCGGGTGTTTCAATGACGAAGCCGGCCAGGTCGTGCGGCCCGCGCGCGACCCGCCCCGCGCTGTACCGCTCGAGTACGACCTGCCGGTCCGGGGTGTACGTGATGAAGAACGGGGCCCATCCGGGGGCATCCTGCAGCACGGCTTCGGTGAACGACACCGGTGAGCCTTCACGGGTGAAGACATGCAGGTCCACCTTGTGCCCGGCGCGGCGGAGCCGCTCCGTGGTGGCGTTCACGTCCGTCACGTGCGCGGCGAAATTGAGTGCGCCTCCGCCCGCGGCGAGCAGTACGTCGACGTGCGGCATCCATGCGGTCATGGCCTGGCCGAAGGGCGAGTGGGTGAACTCGGCGCGGTCCACCACGGTGAGGATCTCGACATAGCGGGCGTCGAGCCGCCAGGCGCCGTTCCGGAAGCCCAGATACGGCGGGTTGGCGTGGGCCGGAAGGCCGGCCGCGGTGTACGCCTCGGTGGCCGACTCGACATCAGGGACGCAGTGCAGAAGATGGTCGAACTCCGGTGATTCGGACCGCATTTCACACTCCTGGAGGATTCCGTGGATAGGGATCATGCCACCGGCAGTGTGCCTTGCCACAGCATCGGAAGCCGATAGCAGAAAACCCCGGAGGAAGTCGACGACCCCGGTGATGGGCTGAGGTGGGATTGAGGCGGAGACCGGCATCCGGCAGACCCCTCGGACAGCCCCTCAAGCCCGGCGGGGAGCCGGGGGATCTTTTTTTCCGGTCGGCCTCCACCGCCAGGAAACATCCCCCGCACACGCGCGGAGCAGGAAACCGGGCCTGTCTCCGCATCCACCTCGTGGACCACCGCTCCCCCACGTGCGCGGGAAGCAGCACGCCTGTTACCGGCGCACGATCCGGGTGCCGGACAACACCTCTGCCCGACAGGCAAAGGCCGGTGTCGCTCTCCCGATAGCGTGCACCACCGCCAGCCACACCAGCAACCACCCCACCTCCACCTCCCCACCCGGCAGCAAACCCGCCACCAGCAGCCAAGAACAGAACCTTCCTAATGCGCGATTTGCCCGATCCGGCGAAAGTGCTCAAGAACCACCACCCCCAGCCATAAAGCCGCAGCTCAGGAAGACTGCTCCCCGCACACGCGGGGATGTTCCGCTCAGCGGCCTCACCCGCGCGGACCTCGAAGGCTGCTCCCCGCACACGCGGGGATGTTCCCTCGGACCACTTGGCCAAGCGGCGTCAGCAGGTCATGCCGGAGCCGACACCGAGTTCCTGCGGCAGGTGCTCCCAGGCGATCCCGTAGCGGAGCGCGAACGGGATGCCCTGGAACACCATCCGATCCGGAGTGGTCCAACGACCTCGGAGATCACTTCATCAGGGTTTCTCAGGCGCCTTGGCCATGGCCGCGACCAGCGCTGCAAGGAACAGGACGCCCGCCGACCACCAGGCCGCGACGGTAAAGCCGTGCACCATACCCTCCCCCGGGCCCCGGCTTCGGGACGGGTGGGCGTCGATGTAGCGGGTGGCGGCGGACGACGCGACCGTGTTCAACAGGACGGTGCCCAGGGAGCCGCCGATCTGCTGGAAGGTGGAGACGGTCGCGGACGTCACTCCGGCGTCCTTCGAGGCGACCCCGGCGGTCGCCGTCGCGTAGACCGGCATGAACGTCAGTCCCATGCCCAGGCCGAGCAGCACCAGCGCGGGCAGCACCCCGGTGGTGTAGGCGGAGTTCGTACTCAGGCGGGTCAGGAGCAGCATGCCGACGGCCGCGAGGAGCATGCCAGGGGCCATCAGGTTACGGGGAGCGGTGTGGGGCAGGAGCCGGGCGGCGATCTGCGTCGCGCCGATGACGATCGTGACGGACATCGGCAGGAACGCCAGTCCGGTCCGTACGGGGGAATAGTCGAGGATGGCCTGGAGGTAGTAGGTCAGGAACAGGAAGGCGCCAAACATGGCGACGGTGGCCAGGCCCATCGTCGCAAGCGCCGCCGCACGGGTTCTGTCCCTGACGATGTGCAGCGGCAGCATTGGATGCTTGGCGTAGGACTGCCACCACACGAAGACGCAGAGCAGGACCACACCGGCCGCGAACAGGGTCAGGACCAACGGGTCGGCCCAGCCAGCGGATTCGGCATCGCTGGAGCCGTACACGATCGCCACGAGCCCGCCGGAGGCGAGCAGCGCGCCGGGGACGTCGAGGCGCACCCCGCGCCGGCCGGGGCTGTCCTTGAGGAGGGCCAGCGCGCCGCCGAGGGCGGCCAGCGCGATGGGGACGTTGACGTACAGGCACCAGCGCCAGGTCGCGTACTCGGTGAGCAGGCCGCCCACCAGCAGCCCGATGGCGCTGCCACCCCCGGCGAGCGCGCCGTAGATCCCGAACGCTCTGCCGCGCTCGGCGGGGTCGGTGAACGTCGTCGTCAGCAGCGATAGTGCGGAGGGGGCCAGGACGGCGGCGCAGGCCCCTTGCAGGGCCCGCGCCGCGAACAGCGTCCCAGGGCCGTCGGCCGCACCGCCGAGCGCGGAGGCGGCGGCAAATCCGACCAGGCCGATCATGAAGGTGCGTTTGCGGCCGACCAGATCGGCGATCCGGCCGCCGAGGAGGAGCAGGCCGCCGAAGGCCAGGGAGTACGCGGTGATCACCCACTGCCGGTTCGCATCCGACATGCCCAGTCCGTTCTGGACGGAGGGCAGGGCGATGTTCACGATCGTGCCGTCGAGAATCACCATGAGCTGGGCGCCAGCGATGACGGCGAGGGCCCACCACCGCTTCGGATCGGGCAACTCGGCCGCGTTCGCGGTGGTATGGGAGACCGGCGTGGGAACGGTGTCCCCGGGGGAGGACTTCTTGGTCAAGGCGATCACATTCTGTGTCGGAGGTGTAGGAGCAGACGCGCGGTCCTACACCCCGGGACGCGACACAAGGGATCGCGAGAGCAGCGGACACCGCCATGGGGTGCCGCAAGGGAAGGGGGAGAGTCCTACCGCGCGCCGAACGGGGGCACACGGCCGGGGGCAACTATGGCCGCAACGCTCGTTGTGCAGTTCCAGTCCATGTTTCCCACCTCCTCCCGGCCGGGCACGCGGTACGTATCGACGCCGAACGCGCCGAACGGTGCGGCGGGGCCCCCGCCGCACATGACCTCCGACAGAGTAGGTCAGCCAGCCGGGGACGCAAACGGATTAACCCAGCGCGGTACGGGCTCCTCACGCTTCGACAAGCGAAGATCGCGCCGTGCCCAACGGACATGGGAGCCGTCCATGGCGCAGTCGTCCAGGTCCAGCGAGTCCGCGCGGCGCAGTTCGGCCAGCAGGGCGGCGTGCAGGCGTGGCCAGACGCCGGCCTCGGACCAGTCCCGCAGCCGGCGCCAGGCCGTGACTCCGGAGCAACCCACGGTCTCGGCCGGGACGTCGCGCCGGCCGACGCCGGCCTGCAGGACGTACAAGATGCCGGCGAGAGCCACCCGGTCCGGAACGCGAAGCCGCCCGGGATACCGGCGGCGCCGTTCGGGAGCGGGCGGCAGCAGCGTGGCCACCCGCTCCCACAGGTCGTCAGGAACAAGATCAGCACGCACCCGGACACCCTGCCGACCAAGGTCGGCAAGTGCAAGACCCACAGCTCAACTCATCCTGAAACGGTCAACAAGCGGACGTTTAGCGCCTATTCATGGATTTTTGACCTGATATCTGCACCGGAGAGAGTGGAGCAACAGAGGTCAGCGGGATCCCTGGTGGAGAAGTCACGCTTTCGTGGGCTTCTTCGCCTTGCTGCTCCCGTTTCATCCCAACACGTCGTGTGGTGCGCCGTGTGCTTCGGGCGCCGGTCTGAGCGCCCGGGGCCGCTGGGTAGTCCCGGAGCGTGTCTGAACGCCGCCGTTACCCCAGTGATCCGTCCGATGCCCGGTGGGAGCTGGTCGAGCCGGTCGTGACCGCTTGGCGGGCCGAACGCCGAGGCCGCGGACTGGACATCGGCCGGCCGCCTGACCACGACCTGCGCGCCCTGCTGGACGCGGTTCTCTACGTGAACCGCACAGGGATCCCATGGCGCTACCTGTCGCACGACTCCCCGCACTGGAACACCGTCTACGCCTACTTCGCCCGCTGGCAGGAGGAGGGCGTCCTCGACCAGCTCAACAGCCTCCTGCGGCGCCAAGTCCGCAGGCAGGCAGGCCGAGAGGAGGAACCGACCGCCTGCGTCATCGACTCCCGGAGCATCAAGACCTCCACCAACGTGCCCGCAACCGGGCAGGGCGTCGATGCCGGCAAAAAGATCGCCGGACGGAAGCGGAGCATCGTCATCGACATCGTCGGGCTCCTCCTCGGAGTGCTGGTCACCGCCGCGAGCGTGCAGGACTCGACCGCCGGCCAGACCCTCATCCAGAAGGTGGCTCCAGACCCTCATCCAGAAGGTGGCTGCCGACCATCCCACCGTCCGCAAGAGCTGGGCCGACGGCGGCTACCGCCAGCACCTCGTCGAACACGCCGCCACCCTCGGCATCGGCATGCACATCGTCCGCCGCGACCCCACCACCAGGGGCTTCACCGTCCTGCCCCGCCGCTGGACCGTCGAACGCACGCTGGGCTGGCTCATGAACCACCGCCGCCCGGCCCGCGACCACGAAGTACACCCGCACCGCTCCGAAGCCATGATCCACCTCGCGATGATCAACCTCATGATCCGCAGGCTCACCACAGAATCCACCCCCACATGGCAGGGAGCCTGAATCACTACAGACCTCGCAATTAGGGATGAAACAACGGGATGAAACGCCCACTGAGAAGTGGTGTCGCACGTATCGACAACTCGTAGGAGAGACCAGCGAGTTCGCCTCAGCCGACGCTACCCGCACATCCGGAGCCGAGCCCTTCATGACGATGCACACCGTCATCATCCTCCTGGCGGCAGCCTTCATCGGACTGATCGCGGGACGCACACGCCTTTCGCTGGCTTGACGAACGTGTCACCCCAGGGTCTCTGCGTGCCGGACCCCGAAGGCACGTCGGGGAGTGAATGCTGGAGTGGTGCTCTCAGGCCGCCGGCTCATTTCTCAGCGAGGAGTGGGACAGGTAGGCGGAGTGGAGGTGCAGCGTCCACCCGTGCACCTGGGCCGCCAGGGCGGTCAGAGCGATGGTTTGGTGCGGAAAGAGGCTGCGGGGCGCCGCATCGGGGGGTGTGCTGTCCCGGTGGTGGGCAAGACGGTCCGCCAGCGCCTGTTCGAAGGCCGGCTGGTCGTCCGTCAGGAGGACACGGAGCAGTTGCTGGTCCGGTGTCAGGGCATCAAGCGCGTCTAGCCGCTGTATTCCGTCGCGTCGTACGTCGGTATCCGGCTTGCACATGGTCACGGAGGGCCAGTCCCGAGGCAGGTGCCCTTGGGCTTTGGTCAGGTAGGAGGTCAGGATGTTCATTTCGGTCAGTTCCGCCGGGTCCGACACTGCTTCCAGTTTCGAGTACGGCACTCCCTGGCGGATCTCGGCTGCGTTTTCACGCAGCGTCAGTCCGATGGGGCGCTCCTGGTCCCAGACCAGGCCGCTGATGACGCTGTGCGCGAAGGTGTCCAGCCAGTCCCTCGCTGTGGGCGCGCGGCTGACCACGGCCTGGAAGTACTCGATCTCGCTGGTGAGGACCTCGTCGATGAGGGGAAAGCAGATCTCTTGATCTCCGTTGGGGAAGCAGCCGATGGCCAGCAGTCCGAGGGAGCACTCCGCCACGGTACGCAGGACGAGTCGTGATGAGGCGTCTTCCAGCTGGGGATCCGTCACGGTGCGGGCTGCGAGGTGATCGAGGAGGTCGTCGCGGATCGCCCGCAATTCTTCATCGCGGCACTCTTTGTACTGCAAGGCGTGAACGCGGTGGTAGGTCCGCCTGTACAGGTCGTCGAGGGCTTGCTCGATCTGCTGCTCGTTCACGTCATGGTGGATCATCATGCACGTCATCCTGACAGCCGCTACTGACATCAGTGCTGCTCAGCCACCACGCCAAGGGTGCGGAGAGTGCTCGCGGCCTCGGTTTCTTTGGCTCGCGCCCGCCGGATGCGGGCCCCACCAGGAGGAGCGCGGCGTGAGTGCGGTGAGGAAGGAGTTGTACGCCCGGCGGCAGGAGCAGGGCAGTCGGCGGTTCCAGTGCGACGCGACCGCCGTACGGACGCGGCGCGGGGTGCGGTCGTATGCGCTGCTGGACGGGATCGGTGACACCCTGCTGGTGCGGGAGTGGACGCGGGGAACGCCCGCTTCCTTGCCGAGGCCGGGATCGAGCACGGCGAGGCGTACGGGGTGCTGCGGACCGTGTCCGCGGTATGCGCGATCAAGTCCTGCGTGCCGTTGCGCGATTCGGCGTCCAGTTCATCGCGGGGTGCGCGGGCGATGGAACCGGTACTCCTGGACTTACCTAGCGAGTGTCTCCGCTCAACGGGTGGGGCTGCAGGGCCGGGAGCGTGGGAACGGACAACGCGGCTGACGCGCGTGCAGACCCCCGGCCGGACGAAACTCCGTAGACACGACCTGGCGGTGGCCGTGGGCTGTTGATTGACTTCTTCCGACGGAGGACGGCCGACCCCCCTGGCCGTCCGGGCATCGCCCATGCTCGTCCGAGGAGAGGAAGAGCAATGCGCAAGTTCTTGATGGTCATGGTCGTGGCCTTGATGGCGGCCACCGGTATCGCCGCACCGGCGCAAGCCGCCCCCGTGGACAGGTCCTTCAGCATGGCCTACGGCAACAGCACCGCCTCTGGAAAAGTTCACTTCACCGACGGTTACACCGCCAGCGTGTCCGGCATCCTCCACGCCGCGAGCTCCCCCCGCCAGCTCTGCGCGCAGGGGATGAACGGCAGCACGTCGACGGGCTACCCCCTTTGCAGCGCTTGGATCAACGAAGGGGAGAACGCGCCCCTCAGCGGACCGCTGCGGATCCCGAAGCCGGGCGGCGTCCAGCGGGTCACCGTCACGATGTTGGGCGCATACAACGAGATGCTTGTCTGGGTGGTCTGTACCCGCGACGTGTGTACCCGGAAAAGCTGAGCCGGCCACTCCGACGGCGGTCAGCCCTACCGGATGGCGGGCCCCGGACATCACGCCCGCGACACCGCCCCTCCCATCAGCCTGTTCCTGACAGCGTGATCAACGAGTTTGCTGGGGCCCCGGGGCAGGGACTGGCGCGGTGGCCATCGCCGGTTTGACTGCATCTCCCACGACCGGAGACCGGCCCATCTCTAGCAACTCAACTGTTGCTGATGGAGGGCCCGTCGCAACGGAGAGAAGACCGGCTCAGGCCGACCGACCATGCCGATCGATACGGGCCGTCCCGGCATCAAGATCGATCCCGGTCTTCTCGGGTGCACCGTCCTGTTCGTCATCCCGGAGGTCCTGCGTGATACGACGTTGTTCCAACTGGACCCGCTTGCCGGGGAGATCAGCGCATGAAGTTCCTCGGCGGCCGTCGCGCCCACGCCCCGGGCTCCCAGATCTCGTTCGCCGAAGCGGCCGGGCAGCCAGCCCTGCCGTTGAGTCTTCTGTCCCAACTTCCGCAAGGCAGCCAACAAGAACAGCGGAATCACGATGATCAGCACTACGAAGGGGCTTGTCAGTAAGCGCAGCGTGCGCAGACAACGCATGGCGAGACCTGCACGTTCCATCCACAAGATCGTTCTCTGCACCGTCTACCGGAGCACCTACGACAAACGCCAAGCCCCACAACTCACAACCAGCGAGAGACCGCAGCGCCCCTTCGAGGTCGGCGTCGTTGTGGACCCGCCCGAGATCAGCGGTGACGCCGCCCTGCTGGACGGTGACCCGACGGGCGTCGTCGACCAGCCGGTGCACTGTGATCACGCTCATGCCCCCAGCCTGACCCGCACCCCCCCACTCCCGCACTCCGGCACCGGCCCTGCGGACCACCACTGTCCTGCACCGCCGGGCCTGAGGGCCGGTTGCCGCTGACGGCCGATGCCCGGAGGCAGGATGGAACGATGGAGATCGTCGAAGGCGTCTGGTCCCTGATCCGCCGCGCGGGTCAGAACAACATCGAGTTCACCGACCCGGACCACCTCATGCACGTCCTGCGGCGGACTCTCCGAGAGGTCCAATACCGCAGCGACATCATCGATGGGTGCCTCGCAGCGACCGGCCTCAACCTCACGACAACCAGCCCGAAAGCTCAGTAACTCTTTGACCACTTCCTTGACCTGACTGGTCAGGCGGGCCGTGCGGCGCTGATATCGCTCCAGGACTCCGGGCACCTGCTCGCGGAAAGTATGGCGGCAG
The DNA here is from genome assembly GCF_053610825.1 of Streptomyces sp. NPDC054863. Taxonomy (NCBI): domain Bacteria; kingdom Bacillati; phylum Actinomycetota; class Actinomycetes; order Kitasatosporales; family Streptomycetaceae; genus Streptomyces; species Streptomyces sp. NPDC054863. Next base: position 11,300 of record NZ_JBSGZD010000249.1, read on the forward strand.
CCACATGTCGGACACACCGTGCGCCGCACCCGGACGCGGACCACCACCCGCCGGCCGTCGACCGGTACGTCGGCCACCATCCGCCAGTGAAAGCCGTGGACGCGACCCGACGGTGCCCCGCACACCGGGCAGACCGCGGTCTCACCGGCGACTCTGCGTCACCACCGTAAGTGAGACAGTGCCGTTAACTTGACACACCCGTCACTGCCTGGATCCCAAGTGCGTACGAGAAGGCCCATGCCGAAGCGCTTGCTCGTACCGGGCTGAGGAACGGCGGGCTCCGTACCGGGCTCGGCACGGTTCACGAGGGCGTACATGGTGGTCGGCTCGCCGACCTCCTCTCCCCCGCTACTCCCCTCGCGGAGCTGACCACGTCCGATCCGGAGACCGGGACAGTCCTGCACGATGGCTGGCCCGAGGCCGTGGAAGGCCTGACGCGGCAGCTGCGCGAGCGGGGCTTCGAGCCGATCGGGATGGATCTGTCCGCGCTGCTCAGGGGGGCGGGAGCGTCAGGTGCTGCACCCTGGAAATCCGTGACAGCGCCTGGGGCCGACGGGGCCGACCGGACGATGTGAGGCGGGGCCGGGTGACAAC
>NZ_JBSGZD010000250.1:0-11890 GCF_053610825.1 Streptomyces sp. NPDC054863
CCCCGCAGCAGCCGGGGCAGCCCGGTCCGCCGGGTCCCCCCGGACCTCCCGGTGCCACGCCGCCGCCCGGTGGCGGCGTACACCAGGCGGCGACGATGCTGTCCGACCCGAGCATGGGCGGTCAGGGCGGCCCGGGGGCAGTGCAGCCGCCCGGCCGTCCGGCCCCTCCCGGCCCGCCCGGTCCTCCCGGCGCGCCCGGCGCTCCGGGATCGACCCAGCCTCCGGGCGGAGGAGTTCACCATGCGGCGACCATGCTCGCGCCGCCGCCGGGACCGAACCAGGGCCCGGGCGCTCCGCAGCCGCCGGGAGCTCCTGGCGTTCCCGGTGCTCCCGGGGGAGGCGTCCACCACGCCGCGACCATGCTCGCGGGCCCGCCGCCCGGCGGCCCCGGTGCTCCGCAGCCGCCCGGTCCGCCCGGCCCGCCCGGTGCCGTGCCGCCGCCGCACGGGCACCTGCCGCCGCCGCACATGCAGCAGCAGGCGCCGCCGCACATGCCTCCGCCGCACATGCCGCCCCCGCACGCGCAGCACCAGGCGCCCCAGCCGCACCAGGGGCCGCCCGCGTACGGCTATCCGCCGCAGCAGCCGTCCGGGCTGCCGACGGTCGGCCCCGGCTACCAGGCGGTGCTGCGCTACCGCGCGCAGGACGGCTCCGAGCAGCAGCTCATCCGCCGCTCCGCGCCCGGCACCCCGCACCCCGAGTGGCAGATGCTGCACGAGCTGCGCGCGATGCAGGTGCCGCCGCAGCAAGTCCTGGAACTCCACACGGAGTTGGCGTCCTGCGAGCTGCCCGGCGGCTACTGCGCGCGCATGATCCGCGAGACCTGGCCGCAGGTGCGGATCACGAGCGTCGCCCCGTACGGCTCGGACCACGCGTCCCGCCAGCAGGGCATGCAGCACCTGCTCACCCACCAGGGCGAGCTGCACCAGGTCGCGGACGGCCCGGCGCGGCCCGCTCCCGTGCGCGCCCCGCTGCCGCACCCGAGCCAGCTGATGCAGATCCCGCCGGTTCCGCCGGAGGGTGTGGCGCACGAGCTGGTCTCGGCGTTCGGGCCGCAGGCGATCTTCCGGTTCGACCAGGGCGCGGTGTCGCGCCAGGGCGTGCCCGAGGTCGTGGCGATGACGCTGATGTGGGCCGGGCTGCCGGTCGACTTCGGGCCGTTCTTCTGGGCGCAGGCGGCGCCGGGCCAGCCGGTCCCGACCCTCGCCGAGCTGGCCCAGCAGCGCGGTGTGCAGCCGGCGTCCGACGCGGGTTCGTACCTCGTCATGGGCTCGGACTTCGGGCGGGCGATCTGCGTCCAGTACGGGACGGCGAACATCGTGGCCGTGCCGGTGGAGGCGGGCCCCGGCGGGCAGCCCGTACCGCCGCAGTTCGTGAACACGGGCCTGCCCGAGTTCGTGCGCTCCCTCACCCTCCTCGGCCGGATGTGGCGGCTGCGCTTCGGCCTCAACCCGGAGCAGGCGGGCCGCTGGACCGTCGACTTCCAGGCCCAGCTGGCCGCGCTGGACCCGGCGGCGCTGGCGTCGCCGGAGAGCTGGTGGTCGGTGCTGCTGGAACAGATGTGGGACGGATTGCTGTAGTACGGGGCCGACGCACGGCGTCGCCGGTGTCGGCCGGGGTATCCGACCTGTTCGCAGGTCGGGTACCCCGGCTCTTTCGTGTATCGGACCGGGGCGAGTACCGGGCGGAGTGTCGCTTTATGGACACTGGAGTCCGATCCATCAGGATCTGCCGGAGTTCTGTAAGGGGAAAACAGGGATGAGCACATCGACGTCACCCCACGGCCTCACCACGATCTGGGGCCGCGGCTACCACCCCGGACAGGTGGACCGCCGGATCACCGAACTGTCCTACGCCCGCGACGAAGCGTTCGCGCAGGCGACGCGGCTGACGGCGCTCGCGAAGCGGCTGGAGGCGGACGCGGACGCCCTGCGCGAGCGGGTCGCCCAGCTGCCGCCGCAGACGTACGAATCGCTGGGCGGGCGGGCCCGGTCGCTGCTGACCCTGGCGGAGGAGGAGTACGAGGAGCTGCGCTCGACGGCGGCGGAGTACGCGACGTCCCTCGCCGAGGCAGCCGGCGCCGCCGCCCACCGGACGCGGGACGACGCACGGGCGGCGTCGGACGCGCTCCGGGCACAGGCGGAGGAAGCGGCCCGCGCACTGCTGGAGGCGGCGCGGTCCGAGGCGGACGGTCTGCGTGCCGCGGCGGGCCGGGACGCGCAGGAGTGGCGCGCGGAGGCCCTGGCCGGCCTGACCGGGACACGGGAGCGCACGGAGGCGCTCCTCGCGGCCCAGGAGAAGGAGCACGCCGAACGCTGGGAGGCGGCAGGACACGAACTCGCCGCCCAGGAAGCAGCGGCGGACGAACGCTTCGCCACACTGACGGCCCGCGCCGAATCCGTGCTCGCGAAGGCGGAACGAGCCCTCGCCGAAACGGCCGAGGAAGCCCGCCACGGCCAGGAGGACGCGGAGGCCCGGGGCGCCGAACTCGTCGCGGCAGCCCGCGTGCAGGAGGAACGGATCGTCCGCGAGACGCAGCGGGTGGTGCGCGAGCACGACGAGGCCCGGGAAGCCGTGCACTCCCACATGACGCACGTGCGCAACAGCCTGGCGGCCCTGACGGGAAAGGCCGAACTGGAGGAGTAGGGGCTGCCCGGCCGCCCGCGTGACCAAAAGCGATGACCTTTACCGTCGCGTGGAAGGCCGGTGGTGCGGCATAGTGTTGGGGTCGCAGCCCGCAGCCTGACGCAATGTCCGGTTCGGGACGCCATGATCCCCCATGGTGTAATTGGCAGCACAGTGGCTTTTGGTGCCATATGTCCGGGTTCGAGTCCTGGTGGGGGAGCTGTCGTACTTGTCGGGTCCCGGCCTCACCAGGTCGGGACCCGCCCTCGTTTCCCCCTCGTAACCCCCCGGTATCCTGCGGAGGTCCACCCCCGAAGAAGCCGAAGGGCACCACCGTGAGCGCCAATAGCCCGGCAGCCGTCGTCGTCCTCGCAGCGGGTGAGGGCACCCGCATGAAGTCGGCCACCCCGAAGGTCCTGCACGAGATCAGCGGGCGCTCGCTCGTCGGCCACGTCGTCACCGCAGCACGCGAGCTGGACCCCGCCGACCTCGTCGTCGTCGTCGGCCACGCCCGCGAGAAGGTCTCCGCCCACCTCGGCGAGATCGACCCCGAGGCGCACACCGCCGTACAGGAGCAGCAGCTCGGTACGGGCCATGCCGTACGGATGGGCCTTGAGGCCCTCGGCGGCAGCCCGTCTGGGACGGTCGTCGTGGTCTGCGGCGACACCCCGCTGCTGACCGGCGACACCCTCACCGCCCTCGCGGCCACGCACACCGCCGACGGCAACGCCTGCACCGTGCTGACCGCCGAGGTCCCGGACTCGACCGGCTACGGCCGCATCGTCCGCGACGGGTCGGGCGCCGTCACCGCGATCGTCGAGCACAAGGACGCCAGCGACGCCCAGCGCGCGATCCGGGAGATCAACTCCGGTGTGTTCGCGTTCGACGGCGAGCTGCTGGCCGACGCCCTGGGCAAGGTGCGTACGGACAACAGCCAGGGCGAGGAGTACCTCACCGACGTCCTGGGCATCCTGCGCGAGGCCGGTCACCGGGTCGGCGCGTCCGTCGCCGCCGACCACCGCGAGATCCTCGGCATCAACAACCGCGTGCAGCTCGCCGAGGCCCGCCGGCTGCTCAACGCCCGCCTCCTGGAGCGCGCGATGCTCAGCGGCGTCAGCATCATCGACCCGCAGACGACGTTCGTCGACGCGACGGTCACCTTCGGCCAGGACGCGATCGTGCACCCGGGCACCCAGCTGCTCGGCTCCACGCACATCGCCGCGGACGCCGAAGTCGGCCCGAACACCCGCCTGAAGGACACCACGGTCGGCATCGGCGCCCGCGTCGACAACACCGTCGCGGACGGCGCGGAGATCGGCGCCGCCGCCAACGTCGGCCCGTTCGCCTACCTGCGCCCCGGCACGAAGCTCGGCGTGAAGTCGAAGATCGGCGCGTACGTCGAGACCAAGAACTCGACGATCGGCGAGGGGACCAAGGTTCCGCACCTCTCCTACGTCGGTGACGCGACGATCGGCGACCACAGCAACATCGGTGCCGCCAGCGTCTTCGTGAACTACGACGGCGAGACCAAGCACCACACGACGATCGGCTCCCACTGCCGTACCGGCTCGGACAACATGTTTGTGGCGCCCGTCACGGTCGGGGACGGTGCCTACACCGCCGCCGGGTCGGTCATCACCAAGGACGTTCCGGCCGGTTCACTGGCCGTGGCCCGTGGCCAGCAGCGGAATATCGAGGGTTGGGTGGCCCGCAAGCGTCCGGGCAGCGCCGCCGCCCAGGCCGCTCAGGCCGCACCGCAGGAGACCGGCAGCGAAAGCTGACCGGAAACAGGTGCTCCGTGCACCGCGTACCGTGGTAGATGCACACCATTTCGGCTGGCTCGCAGGCTTCTGGCGGCCAGAAACACTCTGAGGAGACCGTTGCTGTGACCGGGATCAAGACGACCGGCGAGAAGAAGATGATGCTCTTCTCCGGCCGCGCACACCCCGAGCTGGCCGAGGAGGTCGCACATCAGCTGGGTATCGGTGTCGTACCGACGAAGGCCTTCGACTTCGCCAACGGTGAGATCTACGTCCGTTTCCAGGAGTCCGCTCGCGGCGCCGACTGCTTCCTGATGCAGAGCCACACGGCTCCCATCAACAAGTGGATCATGGAACAGCTCATCATGGTCGACGCGCTGAAGCGGGCCTCGGCCCGTTCCATCACGGTGATCGTGCCGTCGTACGGGTACGCCCGCCAGGACAAGAAGCACAAGGGCCGCGAGCCGATCTCGGCCCGTCTGGTGGCGGACCTGCTGTCGACCGCCGGCGCCGACCGCATCCTCACGGTGGACCTGCACACCGACCAGATCCAGGGCTTCTTCAACGGCCCGGTCGACCACCTCACCGCGCTGCCGGTCCTCGCGGACTACGTGGGCGCGAAGGTCGACCGTTCCAAGCTGACGATCGTCTCCCCGGACGCCGGCCGCGTGCGCGTCGCCGACCGCTGGTGCGACCGCCTGGACGCCCCCCTGGCGATCGTGCACAAGCGCCGTGACAAGGACGTCGCCAACCAGGTGACCGTCCACGAGGTCGTCGGTGAGGTCAAGGGCCGCGTCTGCGTCCTGGTCGACGACATGATCGACACGGGTGGCACGATCTGCGCCGCCGCCGACGCCCTCTTCGCGCACGGCGCCGAGGACGTCATCGTGACGGCCACGCACGGCATCCTGTCGGGCCCCGCGGCCGACCGCCTGAAGAACTCCAAGGTCAGCGAGTTCGTCTTCACGAACACCCTGCCGGACCCGGGCGACCTGGAGATGGACAAGATCACGGTGCTCTCGATCGCCCCGTCGATCGCCCGCGCGGTGCGCGAGGTCTTCGAGGACGGTTCGGTGACGAGCCTCTTCGAGGAGCAGTCCTAGCCGGTGGTACGCAGCGGGAAGGGCCGTCCGGGAAGCTCCGGGCGGCCCTTCCCCGTACCGTACGAAAGTGATCGATTGGGCCGTACGTGATAGTGCGGCTAGACTCACGGGGTTGCTCGGCGAGGGAGGCCTTTTGAGGCCGTCCGTTATCGACGCGCTCTTCGTAGCAGGCTCCGCAGCGGGCCGTTCGTGTGGCCGGGTGACGACATACCCCGTTTTCACCACTTACGAGGAGTGCAGTCATGGCTGAGGTCAAGCTCACCGCTGAGGTCCGTACCGAGTTCGGCAAGGGCGCTGCCCGCCAGACCCGTCGTGCCAACAAGGTTCCGGCCGTCATCTACGGTCACGGCGCCGACACGGTCCACATCACGCTGCCGGGCCACGAGCTCATGATGGCGCTCAAGACCAGCAACGCCCTGCTGAACCTGGACATCGACGGCCGCAGCGAGCTCGTCATCCCCAAGGCGATCCAGCGTGACGCCATCAAGCGCACCATCACCCACGTCGACCTGCTCGCGGTCAAGAAGGGCGAGAAGGTCACCGTCGAGGTCACCGTGATCTCCGAGGGCGACCTGGCGCCGGGCTCCAACCTCCTGGAGAACGTGCTGAACACCCTCTCGGTCGAGGCCGAGGCCACGCACATCCCCGAGTCCGTCACCGTCTCGGTGCAGGGCCTGGACGCCGGTGACGCGATCCTCGCGAAGGACGTCCCGCTGCCCGAGGGCACCACGCTGGTCACCGACCCGGAGGCCGTGGTCATCCAGATCGTCACCACGCAGGCCGAGGAGCCGGCCGCGGACGCCGCCGAGGGTTCCGAGGCCTGAGCCTCGTAGCTCCGGGCCCGCCGGGCCCACGCTGTGCAGCCGCCGTTCCGTGCCCGAGGGCGCGGGGCGGCGGTTTTTCGTCCGTGCGGGCTGTCGGTATGAAGGAGACATGCAGATGACCACCCCGAGTCCGGTCCCGCCGGACCCCTCGGCCCCCTGGCTGGTCGTGGGCCTGGGCAACCCCGGCCCCGAGTACGCGGCGAACCGCCACAACGTGGGCTGGATGGTCGCGGACCTCCTGGCCTCCCGCGTCGGCGGCAGGTTCAAGTCGCACAAGGCGCGCGCGCAGGTGCTGGAGGGCCGGATCGGGCCTCCCGGCCCGTACAACCGCCGGGTGATCCTGGCGAAGCCGCTGTCGTACATGAACCTGTCGGGCGGCCCGGTGACGGCGCTGCGCGACTTCTACAAGGTGCCGACGGCGAACGTCGTCGCCGTCCACGACGAGCTGGACATCGACTACGGGGTGCTGCGGCTCAAGCTCGGCGGCGGCGACAACGGCCACAACGGCCTGAAGTCGATGACGAAGTCGATGGGCCCGGACTACCACCGGGTCCGCTTCGGCATCGGCCGCCCGCCGGGCCGGATGCAGGTGGCCGACTTCGTGCTGAAGGACTTCTCCTCGGCGGAGAAGAAGGAGCTGGACTACTTCGTGGACCGGGCGTCCGACGCGGTGGAGGCCCTGGTGATCGAGGGCCTTGAGCGGGCGCAGTCGACGTACAACTCCTAGTCGGTACGACACGGAAGAGGGCGGCACCGGACCTCCGGCGCCGCCCTCGACCCGCTTACGGTCGGCCGACCCGCTGACGGTCAGCCGGTGTTGCGCAGTCCCGCCGCCACGCCGTTGACCGTCAGCAGCAGTGCGCGGGCGAGCAGCGGGTCGCTCTCCTCGCCCGCCGCGGCCGCGTCGCGCTGGCGCTTGAGGAGTGCCACCTGGAGGTAGGAGATCGGGTCCAGGTAGGCGTCGCGGATGGCGAAGGTCTGCTGGAGGACGGGGCTGGTGTCCAGCAGTTCGGTGCCGCCCGTGATGCGCAGGACTTCCTGCACGGTCAGCTCGTGCTCGGCCTCGATGGTGGCGAAGATGTGCTTGAGCTCGTCGGGCACGAGGGTGTCGACGTAGTGTCGGGCGATCCGCAGGTCGGTCTTCGCGAGCGTCATCTCCACGTTGGAGAGGAAGTTGCGGAAGAAGTGCCAGTGCCCGTGCATCTCCTCCAGGACGCTCTCCAGACCCGCCTCGCGCAGCGCCTTGAGGCCGGAGCCGACGCCGAACCAGCCGGGCACGATCTGCCGGGACTGGGTCCAGCCGAACACCCACGGGATGGCCCGCAGGCCGTCGAGGGAGACGCCCGAACCGGGGCGGCGGGAGGGCCGCGAGCCCAGGTGCAGGTCGGCGAGCTGGTCGACGGGGGTCGAGGCGAGGAAGTACGTCGGCAGGTCCGGGTTCTCGACGAGCCCCCGGTACGCGGTGTGGGCGGCCTCGGAGACCGTGTCCATGGCCGCGTCCCAGCGCGTGAGCGCCTCGTCGGACTGACGGGGCGCGGTGTGCAGCGCGGACGCCTGGAGCGTCGCGGCGACGGTCAGTTCGAGGTTCTCCCTGGCCAGCGACGGCACCAGGTACTTGTCCGAGATCACCTCGCCCTGCTCGGTCACCTTGATCTCGCCCTCCAGCGTGCCCCACGGCTGCGCGAGGATCGCGTCGTGCGAGGGGCCGCCGCCGCGGCCGACGGTGCCGCCGCGGCCGTGGAAGAGGCGCAGCCGGACGCCGTAGCGGTGGGCCACGTCGCGCAGTCGGCGCTGCGCCCGGTGGATCTCCCACTGGGACGTCGTGATGCCGCCGAACTTCGACGAGTCGGAGTACCCGAGCATGACTTCCTGCACGTCACCGCGGAGCGAGACGAGCCGCCGGTAGGACGGGTCGGCGAGCATTTCGTCCAGGATCACGTCGGCGGCGCGCAGCTCGTCGGTGGTCTCCAGGAGCGGCACGATGCCGATCTTGGCCCAGCCCGCGTGCAGGTCGATCAGTCCGGCCTCGCGGGCCAGTACGGCGGCGGCGAAGACGTCGTCGGCGCCCTGGCACATCGAGATGATGTACGACTCGATGACCTCGGGCCCGAAGCGCTCCAGGGCCTCCTTGACGGTCAGGAACACCCCGAGGGTCTTCTCCCCCGCCGCGTCCAGCGGAGCCGGCACCGGCGCCAGCGGACGCCGTGACCTGAGCTCCTTCGCGAGGAGCTTCTGCCGGTACTCGCGCGGCATGTCCGCGTACCGCCAGGACTCCTCGCCGAGCCGGTCGAAGAGGAGGCCGAGCGCGTGGTGGTGGGCGTCGGCGTGCTCGCGTACGTCCATGGTGGCGAGCTGGAGGCCGAAGGCGGCCAGGGTGCGGATCGTACGGTCCATGCGGCCGTCGGCGAACAGCCCGCCGCGGTGCTCGCGCAGCGAGGTCTGGATCAGCGTGAGGTCGTCGATCAGCTGACTCGTGCCGAGGTAGTCGCAGCCGGGGCGGTGCGTGGCGCCCCTGGCGAGCCGCTCACGGGTGTTGACGAGCTTCTGGCGGATGCAGGTGGCCTTGAGGCGGTAGGGCTCCTCTGCGTTCAGCCGCTTGTAGCGCGGGCTGATCTCGGGGAGCCGTTCCAGGTCGGCCTGGAGGGACTCAAGCAGCTCGTCGGTGGCGCCGGCGTACCGGATCGAATTCGACAGCTGTCCGCGCAGCTGGTCGATGAGCTCCAGCGCGTCGGTGATCCCGTGCTCGTGCTGGAGGATCAGCACGTCCCACGTCACGGCCGGAGTGACGTTGGGATTCCCGTCCCGGTCGCCGCCGATCCAGGTGCCGAAGGTGAGCGGGCGCGTCCCCGGCGGGATCTCGATGCCGAGGCGTCCCAGCTCGGCGGCCAGGTCCTCCAGGACGTCACCGACCGCGTTCGCATGCAGCTCGTCGAGGTAGTAGATGGCGTTGCGCGCCTCGTCCGCGGGTTCCGGACGTACGACACGCAGCTCGTCGGTCTGCCAGATCAGGTCGATGGACTCGGCGAGGCGCAGGTCGTGCCGCCGCCGGTCGGACCCGATGACGGGCGTCTCCAGGAGCTCCGCGATGCGGCGCAGCTTGTTGAGTACGGAGCGCCGGGCGGCCTCCGTGGGGTGGGCGGTGAAGACCGGCCGTACGTTGAGGTTCTTGACGGTCTGCTTCAGGTGCTCGGGGTCGGCGTCCTTCAGGAGGTCGACGGTCCTGGCGAGCAGCCCGCCCTCGGCCGCCCGCAGCTCGCGCATCTCGCGCCCGCGGTGCACCTGCTCGGTCACGTTGGCCAGGTGGAAGTACGTGGAGAAGGCGCGCACGAGGCGTGCGGCCGTCTCCAGGTCCGTGTCGCCCAGCAGCTCGGCGGCTGCTTCACCGTCGGTACGGGTGAGGGCCCGGACCCGTTCCACGAGCTCCAGGAGCTCGGGGCCCTCCTGCCGTACGAGCGTCTCGCCGAGGAGGTCGCCGAGGCGGCGGATGTCTGCTCGCAGCTCGGGGCTGGAGTGGGGGGTCGTCTGATCGGCACTGCTCACAGGTGCGGCTCCTTGCAGTGGGGAACGCGTCAGGCAGGAACTCGGACCGCGCTGTCCGACACGGCCCAGGATATGTGCCCCCATATTCGGGTACTCGGCGGCCTCGTCGAGCGGGCCTCACCGCTGCCATACTTACGAAGCCGTAGGTTACGGAACCGTAGCCAGGCATCACCCGCTTCCCTCACCCCACAGGGGACCTCCATGACCATCAGCCCCGATCTACTCAAGGAAGCCCCGGATGCGCCCGGGGCTCCAGGAACTTCAGCCGCCGCGGCAGCCACCCGGCCCCCGCTCGCGACGCGCGGCGGCGAGTCGAAGCGCTCCGTCGAACAGATCGCGCTGCTCCTGTTCATCACCGTCCCCTTCGTGGCGCTCCTCGCGGCGGTTCCGCTCGCGTGGGGCTGGGGGGTCAGCTGGCTCGACCTGGGCCTGCTGGTCTTCATGTACTACCTGGGCTGCCACGGCATCACGATCGGCTTCCACCGCTACTTCACGCACGGCAGCTTCAAGGCCAAGCGCCCGCTGCGCATCGCACTCGCCGTCATGGGCTCGATGGCCGTCGAGGGCCCGCTCGTGCGCTGGGTGGCCGACCACCGCAAGCACCACAAGTTCTCGGACGCGGAGGGCGACCCGCACTCCCCGTGGCGCTTCGGCGAGGACCTCCCGTCCCTGATGAAGGGCCTGTGGTGGGCCCACATCGGCTGGATGTTCGACGAGGAGCAGACCCCGCAGGACAAGTACGCCCCCGACCTGATCAGGGACCCGGCGATCCGCCGCATCTCCCGCGACTTCATCTACTGGACGATGCTGTCCCTGGCGATCCCGCCCCTGGTCGGCGGCCTCGTCACGATGTCCTGGTGGGGCGCCTTCACGGCCTTCTTCTGGGGCTCGCTGGTCCGGGTGGCCCTCCTCCACCACGTCACCTGGTCCATCAACTCCATCTGCCACGCGGTCGGAAAACGCCCCTTCAAGTCGCGGGACCGCTCAGGCAATGTGTGGTGGTTGGCGGTCCTCTCCTGTGGCGAGTCCTGGCACAACCTGCACCACGCGGACCCGACCAGCGCACGGCACGGCGTGATGAAGGGCCAGGTCGACTCCTCGGCCCGGCTCATCCGCTGGGCCGAGCAGGCAGGCTGGGCGTACGACGTGCGCTGGCCGACGGCGTCCCGTCTGGCCTCCCGGCGCAAGACCGACGACGAGTCCCCGAGCAAGGACGAAGAGTCCCCAAGTAAGACCGAAGCGACAGAAACGGCATGATGGAGCCTGTGGCGACCGACGGCAGCAGCACTGGCAGTACGAACCCGAGCGCGAGCGGCGACAAGCCCCGCACCGCGACGCGGCGGACCCGCCGCGTCCGGATGACCGGCGCGGAACGCCGCGAGCAGCTGCTGGACATCGGCCGCACGCTCTTCGCGGAGAAGGGCTTCGAGGGCACGTCGGTGGAGGAGATCGCCGCGAAGGCGGGCGTCTCCAAGCCCGTCGTCTACGAACACTTCGGCGGCAAGGAGGGCCTGTACGCGGTCGTGGTCGACCGCGAGATGCGCGCCCTCCTCGACATGGTCCAGAGCGCCCTGACCGCCGGCCACCCGCGTGAGCTGCTGGAGCAGGCCGCCTTCGCGCTCCTCGACTACATCGAGACGTACACGGACGGCTTCCGCATCCTGGTCCGGGACTCCCCGGTCGCGCAGTCGACGGGCACCTTCGCGTCCCTCATCTCCGACATCGCCACCCAGGTCGAGGACATCCTGGGCCTCGAATTCAAGGCCCGCGGCTTCGACCCCAAGCTGGCGCCGCTGTACGCCCAGGCCCTGGTCGGCATGGTGGCGCTGACCGGCCAGTGGTGGCTCGACGTCCGCAAGCCGCAGAAGGCGGAGGTCGCCGCGCACCTGGTCAATCTCTCCTGGCACGGGCTGGAGAACCTGGAGGCGAAGCCGCGCCTGATAGGGCACCGCAAGAACTGACCCGGCGCTTCTTCACTCCTCCCTCTCCCCTCCCCCGTACTGTCCGATGGCCCGCACCCCCTCGCAGGGGGTGCGGG
>NZ_JBSGZD010000251.1:0-879 GCF_053610825.1 Streptomyces sp. NPDC054863
TCGTGGCCGGGCAGGGGTTCCGCGTCCGGGGCTGGCCCGCGGACGAGATGGTGGGGCGCCCCGCGGGGGGGAGCGCTCCGCAGCCGTACGTACGGACTGCGGACGCCCCGCCCGCCACGAAGGCCGTCGAGGACACGCTCGGCATGTGGACGATCACCCTCCAGAGCGCCCGGCTGACCACGGTCGTCGACGCGTCGGGCTCGATGGCGGCCCTGGTGCCGGGGAGCGGTGGCAGGTCCCGGATGGACGTCACCAAGACTTCGCTGGCCGGAGCCCTGAGCCAGTTCACCGACGAGGACGAGATCGGTCTGTGGAAGTTCGCGACGAACCTCGACGGCGCCCGCGACTACCGCAGGCTCGTGCCCACGTCCCGGCTCGGCTCCGCCGCCCCCGGCGGCGGCACCCACCGCAGCAGGCTCACCGCCGCGTTCCACGCCCTCCAGCCCGATCCGAACGGCGCGACCGGCCTGTACGACACCACCCTGGCCGCCTACCAGGACGCCCGGGCCGGCTACTCCCCCGGCAGGTTCAACGCGGTCGTCATCCTCACCGACGGCTCCAACCAGGACTCCGTCTCCCTCTCCCGCAGCACCCTCATCGCCCGGCTCAAAACCCTCGCCGACCCGCAGCGCCCGGTCCCCCTGATCACCATCGCGGTCGGCCCCGAAGCCGACAAGGACGAGGTCCAGCAGATCGCCAGGGCCACGGGCGGCGGCGGCTACCAAGTGAACGACCCCGCCGAAATCCACTCCGTCATCCTGAAGGCCATCACCGAGTCCGCCCAAGCCCCCTCAAGGGCGGCGCCCGGGGGGCGGGCGGGGCGGGCGGGGGGGGGGGGCGCGGGGGGGCGGGGGGGGGGGCCGGCCGTGGTCGAAGGGG
>NZ_JBSGZD010000251.1:889-11788 GCF_053610825.1 Streptomyces sp. NPDC054863
CCTCACGACCGTCCCGGAAACCCCACCCCCCACAAATGCACCGGCTCCCCCGAATGCATCAGCTCCCCGTACCTCCGGGTCATCGCCGCCAGCGCCGCCTCCCTCCCCAGCCCCGCCTCCAACGCCCTGTGATACGTGTCCACCTGCCAGGAAGCCCCGTTCACCTTCCTCCGGCAGCGCTCCTCGATCACCCCGAGATACCGGTCCCGGTCCGCCGCCTCCACCCCCCAGGCGTCCAGCCCCGCCGCGGCCAGCGGCAGCAGCTCCTCCCGTACGAGCTTCACCGCCGGCACCTTCTGCGTACCCGCGCCCCGCCCCGCCCGTGGCCACACCAGTTCCGCGTCGATCCCGTACCGGCAGGCCGCGTCGAAATTCGCCTCCGCGTCCGCGAACGCCATCCGCCGCCACACCGGCCTTGCGTCCTCGGCGAGCGCCCGCACCAGCCCGTAGTAGAAGGCCGCGTTCGCGATCACGTCGGTCACGGTCGGCCCCGCCGGCAACACCCGGTTCTCCACCCTCAGGTGCGGCACGCCGTCGGCGATCCCGTACACCGGCCGGTTCCACCGGTACACGGTCCCGTTGTGCAGCACCAGCTCCTTGAGCTGCGGCACCCCGCCCTCGTCCAGCACCCGCAGCGGCTCCTCCTCGTCGCAGAGAGGCAGCAGGGCCGGGAAGTAGCGCAGGTTCTCCTCGAAGAGTTCGTACGCCGAGTCCACCCACTTCTCGCCGAACCAGGTCCGCGGCCGCACCCCCTGCGCGATCAGTTCCGGCGACCGGGTGTCCGTCGCCTGGGTGAACAGCGGCGGCCTCGACTCCCGCCACAGCTCGTGCCCGAACAGGAAGGGCGCGTTGGCTCCCACGGCGATCTGCACCCCGGCGACCGCCTGCGCCGCGTTCCACACGTCGGCGAAGCGTCCCGGGGTCACCTGGAGGTGCAACTGCACGGACGTACAGGCCGATTCGGGCACGATCGACTCGAAGTTGCAGGTCAAGCGCTCGACACCCTCGATGTCGAGCTGGAAGGGCTCACCCCTGGCCGCCACGATCTGCTCGTTCAGCAGCTCGTAGCGGTCCACGTCCGAGAGGTTCGCGTGGACCAGGTCGCCCTGCCCCAGCGTGGGCAGGATGCCGATCATCACGATTCCCGCGTCGACCTCGGCGGCCTTCCGGTGGGCATAGCCCAGACCGGTCCGCAGTTCTTCCGCCAATTGATCGAGAACGCGCCCGCCCAACCGGTGCGGAACAATGTTGACCTCCAGGTTGAACATCCCGAGCTCGGTCTGGAAATCCCGGCTCGCAATGCGCTCCAGCACCTCCGCATTCATCATCTTCGGCAGCCCGTCTGGCCCTGCGAGATTCAATTCGATCTCCAGCCCCATGAGATTCTTCGGCCGGTCGAACTTCTTCTCGTCCAGGAGCCTCGCGAGCCCCGCCAGACACTCGTGGAGCTTGTGCCGGTATTTCTGCCGGTCAACCAGGTCGAATCCGTTTGCCACGACCTTCTCACCCATCGGAGCGTCCTTCCTCAGCCGGGGCAGCCCGCGGCAACGACCACTGCGTCCTGTGGTTCACGGTCGATGATGCCCCGGCGGACTGATCCATAACGCCCCGCACGCGACCGGTACGCAGTACCCTCGGTGCGAATTCCGGCGGGCACATTCCGCGGGCATGGTGCAGGGCGCATTTACCAGCCGCGCGGAAGTGGTCAAAAATGCCGATGAGTTCCAGCCGACCACCTCTGTCGAAAATGCCCTGGAAGCGCCCTGCATTTCGCGCCCCGAATCGGGACCTTTCCCTCACTGAATGCCCTCTCCACAGGGCCGAATACTGCCTTGCGGGCCATATCTACGACGACTAGACGAAACACCGTGTGAACACGTGTCGTATAAACTCCGCGAACGAGGCGGAGAGTTGACGCCAGGCCATCGCCCCAGGCCCCCTCCGGCCCCGCACCGCTGACAGCGCCGTCCGCACCGCCCAGGCTTCACCATGTCTCCCAGAGCGAGAGGCGACCCACCATGCCGCTGCACGTACCCCCGGCTCCCGCGCCCGCCCTGCGCAGCGTTCTCGCGGCACTCGGCTCCCCCACCGCCGTCGCCGAAGCCCGCACCCCGGCCCTCCGTTCCCTCCAGGGGCCGCTCACTCCCGAACTCCCCCTCCCCGTCCACGTCCTGGACCAGATCACCGGAGGCGCCCGGCCGCCCCGTACCCGCCTCACCGGGTGGCGGTTCCTGATCCGCAACGGCGACCGGGCGGTGGCCGCGGCCGACACCGTGCTCACCCCCGACGGCTGGACCTTCTCCCACTTCTGCGAGGGCCCCTACCTGAGCTCCACCGAGCGCGCGCTGCGCCAGGCCGAGGGCATGGCCGCGGCCTACCAACCGCGCCTGCTGTCCATTCCCGCCCTGTACATGCTGACCCTGTGGCTGCACGGCGACCCCACCGCCGACGCCTCCACCGGCGCCCCTGCCCCGTCCGACATCCTGGTGCCGCTGGCCCCCGCCCCTCCCGGCATCGCCCCGCACCACCCCTGCAAGGCCGCCGACCTGCTGCCCCTCCTCACCCTGCGACTGAACCCGGTCCCCTCGGTCCCGCTCCTCGGCCAGCCCGCCTGACCGTCCTCCGTACGGACGCCCCGCCCTCCCCGCACGGAGGCGCGGGGCGCCGCCGTGCCCATGTGACCCATCCGGACTAGCCCGCCCGGGTCACCCCGAACCACCCGAAGAGAGGGGGCAGTTGAGCTGAACCGTCCGCACGGGTGATGCGTCCTCAATCAGTGAGTAGTGCTGCCGTGAAATCCCTGCGGATCGACGCCCGTAGGGCAACACTGGAACCGGACCAACTGATACGGGGGCGGCCATGAACACCGATTCAAGCCGCAGTGACACCTTCACCACCACCACGCAGCGAAAGAACCCATCCATGTGCCAGCACCAGCCATCCTGCCCGACCGCCGAATCAGCCGACCGGGAGGCCGCCCGTCCGACGGCGAACCACCCGGAGCAGGGCTGGAGCCTGCTGTGCAACGGCGTCCTCCTCTTCGAGGACACCGGCGAGCTGCTGCCGAACGGGCAGATCATCGCACCGCACCGCCCGCTGGACGTGGCCACCGCTGCCTAGGCGATCCGCGCAGAGGCTGAGACAGCCGCCACACGCACCACGCAGAATGACGTACGACGAAGGGGCCGGCCCGGAGCTTCCACTCCGAACCGGCCCCCACGCATGTCAACCGCCGGGCGGCACCCGTCAGTTGTCGTACTCCTCCATCGGCGGGCAGGAGCAGACCAGGTTGCGGTCACCGAAGGCACCGTCGATCCGGCGCACCGGCGGCCAGTACTTGTCGGCCGCCGAGACCCCGGCCGGGAAGACTGCCTCCTCACGGCTGTACGCGTGCGTCCACTCGCCACCGAGCGCGGCAGCGGTGTGCGGGGCGTTCGCCAGGGGGTTGTCGTCGGCCGGCCATTCGCCCGCCGCGACCTTCTCGATCTCGCCGCGGATCGCGATCATCGTGTCGCAGAACCGGTCCAGCTCGAAGAGGTTCTCGCTCTCCGTCGGCTCGATCATCAGCGTCCCTGCGACCGGGAACGACATGGTCGGCGCGTGGAAGCCGTAGTCGATGAGGCGCTTGGCGATGTCGTCCACACTCACACCCGTCGCCTTCGACAGCGGGCGCAGGTCCACGATGCACTCGTGCGCGACGAGGCCGTTCGGACCGGTGTAGAGGACCGGGAAGTGCGGCTCAAGACGCTTCGCGATGTAGTTCGCGGCGAGCACCGCCACCTGTGTGGCCCGCTTCAGGCCCTCGCCACCCATGAGCCGTACGTACGCCCAGGAGATCGGCAGGATGCCGGCCGAGCCCCACGGTGCGGCCGAGATCGGGCCGACGCCCGTCTCCGGTCCTGCCGACGGCTGGAGCGGGTGGTTCGGGAGGTACGGCGCGAGGTGCGCGCGCACACCGACCGGGCCGACGCCGGGACCGCCACCGCCGTGCGGGATGCAGAAGGTCTTGTGCAGGTTCAAGTGGCTGACGTCGCCGCCGAACTTGCCCGGCTTGGCGAGGCCCACCAGCGCGTTGAGGTTGGCGCCGTCGACGTACACCTGACCGCCGGCCTCGTGCACGGTCGCGCAGATGTCGGCGACGTGCTCCTCGAAGACGCCGTGCGTGGACGGGTAGGTGATCATCAGCACCGACAGCTCGTCCCGGTACTGCTCGATCTTGGCCCGCAGGTCCTCGACGTCGACCTCGCCGTCGTCCGCGGTCTTCACCACGACGACCTTCATCCCGGCCATGACCGCGCTCGCGGCGTTCGTGCCGTGCGCGGACGACGGAATCAGGCACACGGTGCGCTGCTCGTCGCCGTTGGCCCGGTGGTACGCCCGTACGGCGAGCAGCCCGGCCAGCTCACCCTGCGAACCGGCGTTGGGCTGGATGGACACCGCGTCGTACCCGGTGACCTCGGCGAGCCGCTCCTCCAGCTCACGGATGAGCGTCAGATAGCCGGCGGCCTGCTCGATCGGCGCGAAGGGGTGGATCTGGGCGAACTCCGGCCAGGTCACCGGCTCCATCTCGGTCGTCGCGTTCAGCTTCATGGTGCAGGAGCCGAGCGGGATCATGCCGCGGTCCAGCGCGTAGTCGCGGTCGGCGAGCCTGCGCAGGTAGCGCAGCATGGCCGTCTCGGAGCGGTGCTGGTGGAAGACCGGGTGGGTCAGGAAGTCGTCGGTGCGCAGCAGGGCCTCGGGCAGCGCCTCGCCGACCGCCGCGTCCAGCGCCTCGATGTCGCCCTGGACCCCGAACGCGGCCCAGACCGCGGTCACTTGGGCCCGAGCAGTGGTCTCGTCGCACGCCACGGACACCAGGTCTGCGTCCACCAGCCGCACATTGACCCCGTGGTCCCGCGCGGCGGCGACGACCTCGGCGGCCTTGCCCGGCACTCGTACGGTCAGCGTGTCGAAGTACTCCCCGTGCACGACCTCGACGCCACCGGCCCGCAGCCCCTCGGCGAGGATCGACGCGTAGCGGTGCGTCCGCCGCGCGATCCCCTTGAGCCCCTCGGGGCCGTGGTAGACGGCGTACATCCCGGCCATGACGGCCAGCAGCACCTGCGCCGTACAGATGTTGCTGGTCGCCTTCTCGCGGCGGATGTGCTGCTCACGCGTCTGGAGCGCCAGCCGGTACGCCTTGTTTCCGTCCGCGTCCACGGACACGCCCACGAGCCGCCCCGGCAGGCTGCGCGCGAACTTCTCGCGTACGGCCATGAACCCGGCGTGCGGTCCGCCGAAGCCCATCGGCACACCGAATCGCTGCGTCGTACCGACGGCGATGTCGGCGCCCAGCTCACCCGGCGAGGTCAGCAGCGTCAGCGCCAGCAGATCCGCGGCGACGGTGACGATGGCGCCCAGCTCGTGCGCCTGGTCGATGACCGGCTTGATGTCCCGTACGACACCGGAGGCGCCCGGGTACTGCAGCAGCAGACCGAACACACCGCGCTCGGCGAGCTCGGCCGGGATTCCTCCCGCGAGGTCGGCGACGACAACCTCCACACCCGTCGGCTCGGCCCGTGTCTGAATCACGGCAATGGTCTGCGGAAGCGTTTCCGCATCGACGAGGAACACTCCCTTCTTGACCTTGCCGACCCGCCGCGCCAGCGACATGGCCTCGGCCGCCGCGGTGCCCTCGTCGAGCAGCGAAGCGCCCGACGTCGGCAGCCCGGTCAGCTCGGCCACCATGGTCTGGAAGTTGAGCAGCGCTTCAAGGCGGCCCTGCGAGATCTCCGGCTGGTAGGGCGTGTAAGCCGTGTACCAGGCCGGGTTCTCCATCACGTTCCGCAGGATGACGGGCGGAGTGAACGTCCCGTAGTACCCGAGACCGATCATCGGGGCCAGCACCTGGTTGCGGTCGGCGAGCATGCGCAGCTCGGCCAGCACCTCGGCCTCGGTCCGCGCGTCCGGCAGGCCCAGCGCCTCGGCGTTCTTGATCGCGTCAGGCACCGCAGCGGCGGTCAGCTCGTCCAGCGACCCGTACCCGACCTGCGCGAGCATCTTGGCCTGCGCTTCACCATCAGGTCCGATATGACGCTGCTCAAAGGGGATTCCACGCTCAAGCTCTGCGAGCGCAATACGACGGTTGGCGGTCATCTGCGGAAGGCCTCCTGGTCTGACACGACCTGCGAGGGGCACCACGGCACGGGTACCCGGACGGCCTCCCCCTCTGTCATCTCAACCTGAGAGCTTCACCGGAGCACCACGTACGGAGCTCCGACTTTCACCGTCGGTGAGGAAGGATCACGCACCGGCCTGTGCCGTGCCCGCCACCCGCCCTGCTTTCCAGAGTGACCTCGTCCGTGCGGTACAGGGGCCTGAGAGATTCCGGGGAGGAGTTGCTCCTTCGGCGCCTCCGAAATCCACCTCGGAGGACTCTCCCGCACAGGGTCAGCAGCCATCGGCCAGCCTACCAGCGCACTCCCGCCGCAATCCCTCGAGTGGCCAGGCTCTCAATTCTGCTCTTTCGTATGTTTTACGGGGTTCACACAGCAGTTGCGACCAGTTGAAGGGACCGACCGTGCAGACCGACATCGATCCGCGCAGCCTGATCGGCCGCAAAGCATTCGACCGCAACGGCACCAAGATCGGAACGGTGGACGAGGTCTACCTGGACGACGCCACGGGCATCCCGGAGTGGGCAGCCGTCCGCACCGGTCTCTTCACCCGCGACGCCTTCGTCCCCCTGGAACCCAGCAGCCTCGTGGGCAACACCCTTCGCATCCCCTTCGAAAAGTCCCTGATCAGAGACGCCCCGGACTTCGGCGTAGGCCGCCACCTCTCCCCCGAACAAGAACTCCAGCTCTACCACCACTACGGCCTCAACTCCCCGCCCCCCACCACCCCCGACAAAGACTTCGGCACCCTGGCCAACGGAGAATCCTGACCGCCACCCCCACGGCACCCCCACGCTGCGGGCATGCGTTCCACCTGGGACAAGCCCGATCTCCCCCACCCGCACGGGGTCGAGAGCCTGACGGGACCGCCCCCTCAACCGAAACCGAGAGCATGGCGGGAGCTCACGGACCCGGCGGACCCACCTGCACCCTCACTCCGAACAGACCCACCCCCACCCCACGGCCCCATCCCCCCATCACCACTACCCCACCGCACCACGCACGCATCACCCCCGCCCCACCCGCACCGCACTGCCAGTACGCCTTCAGCTCATCCAGGTCCGACCACACCCCGATCGCCCCACCCGCACCACAGACCCACCACCCCCACCGCACCGCGCACGCATCACACCCGCCCCACCCGCACCACAGACCCACCACCCCCCGCACGCATCACGCCCACCCCCACACCCCCGCACACCCCACCACCCGCACCCGCACCCGCACCCGCACCCGCACCCGCACCCGCACCCGCACGACGCTCCCCACCCGCGCCGACGCCCAGCCCCTCCATCGCCCTCCGCCGCCGAAGGCCCAGGCTGCCCCACCCACCTCCTTAAGGCCCCATGTCCCCCGGCACCCCCACCAACGGCAACGGCTCCGCCACCTCCAACTCCGGATCGTCCACCCGGAAGGTCCGCACTCGCCCCGGACCCGGCGACCCCGGCTCCTCGAACCGCACCGTCACCCGCCCCACCCCGCTGCCCTGCACCCACCCCGCGCCGTACTCCGCATGCCGCACGTCGTGCCCCGCATGCCACCGCCGCTCAGCAACCGGCTCACCCCCGTCGCCCCCGGCCTCACCCCCGGCCCTCTCCCCCTCCGCCCCTGCCTCCTCAACACCCTCCCCCGCAGAATCCGCCAACCCGGTACGCCCCAAATCCCCCTCCCCCGCATCAACCCCAGCCGCCATTTCCCCGCCCTCCCCCGACTCCCGCGCAACCTGCGCGGCCTGCGCCGCCTGCGCAAAAAGGTCCTCCTGGGTAAAGTCCGCCAGCCCCGTCACCCCCACGCCCAGCAGCCGCACCCCACCCGTCGTGTCCACACCCTCCAGCAGCCGTGCAGCCGCCTCCCGCACGACCCCGGTGTCGTCCGTCGGCCCTCGCAGCGTCTCCGACCGCGTCAGCGTCGAGAAGTCGAACCTCCGCACCTTGAGCACCACGGTCCGCCCCGACCGTCCCGCAGCCCGCAGCCGCTGCACACACCGCTCCGCCAGGCGCTCCACCTCGGACCGCACCCGCACCCGGTCGTGCAGATCCACGTCAAAGGTGTCCTCGACCGACACCGACTTCGCGTCCCGCTCCGCCACCACGGGCCGGTCGTCGATCCCCCGGGCCATCCGGTACAGCGACGCCCCGTGCGCCCTCCCCAGCAGCCGTACGAGCTCGTCCTCGCCCGCCGCCGCGAGGTCGGCCACCGTCGTCATCCCGGCCCGCCGCAGGTGATCCCCCGTCGCGGGTCCCACCCCGGGCAGGATCCGCACGGACATGGGCGCGAGCAGCTCCCGCTCGGTCCCCGGGGCTATCAGCACCAGCCCGTCCGGCTTGGCCTGCTCGGACGCGATCTTGGCCAGCATTTTGGAGCCCGCGAGCCCCACCGACCCGCTCAGCCCGGTGACCTCCCTGATCCGCTCCCGCAGCCGCTCGCCGACCTCCCGCGCGGACTCGGTGTCGGCGGCCGTCCCGCCCGCCTCCAGGTCCACGAACGCCTCGTCCATGCTGAGCGGCTCCACGAGGGGCGACAGCTGCCCCAGCAACTCCATCACCTGCTCGCTCACCGTCCGGTAGAGCGAGAAGCGCGGCACCAGGTAGGCGGCGTTCGGCGCGAGCCTGCGAGCCTGCGCCATCGGCATCGCCGAATGCACCCCGAAGCGTCTCGCCTCGTACGAAGCGGTGGCGACCACCCCACGGGGCCCCAGCCCGCCCACGACCACCGGTTTCCCGCGCAGGCTGGGTTTCGCCGCCTGCTCTGCGGCGGCGAAGAAGGCATCCATGTCGAGATGCAGAATGGTCGGCGCGATCCTCACACCACCGATGCTGCCCTACGCCACTGACAATCGGCCGAAGGGCGTCAGCCGGCCCGGTTCCGCCGGCGCGCCAACTCGTCCCCCGGATTGTTCCCGACCAGCGTCTCGCCCGTGTCGACGCGCTCCCCGTGCAGCTGCGACAAAGCCGCCTCCACGTCCCGCCACACCACGCCCACGGCGATCCCGAAGATCCCCTGGCCGCCCTGCAACAGGCTGACGACCTCGTCCGGCGAGACACACTCGTAGACGGTCGCCCCGTCGCTCATGAGCGTCATCCGCTCCAGATCCTGGAAGCCTCGCTCCCGGAGGTGCTGCACGGCGGCGCGGATGTTCTGGAGCGCGACACCGGTGTCCAGGAACCGCTTGACGATCTTGAGGACAACGACGTCACGAAAGCTGTAGAGCCGTTGCGTCCCGGACCCGTAGGCGGGCCGCACACTCGGCTCCACGAGCCCGGTGCGCGCCCAGTAGTCCAATTGCCGGTACGTGATACCGGCCGCCGCGCATGCGGTGGGCCCCCGGTACCCAACCGTCTCGGTCACCCCGGTAGCGGCCTGTGCCGCCGCGAGGGTGTGCTGACTTGCTGTGGGGTCGGCCGAACTGCCGAGCGGATACGGCCCGCCCGTCGCCGTACCGTCGCCGCTGATTCTCACGCCGACCTCCGTCCTTGACCTGCCTTGTCGACGGTAGGCAGTCACCCGGGGTGCGTCAACGATCGCCACACTCGGCACGCCGAGTGATAATCACCCTGAGAGTGGTTTCCCGTGCCTCTCATCGGGGAAAGACTTCTCGAATGCGCTGAAATCCTCCGGGAAACGGCGGGCCCGGCCGGGGAGCGCGGCTCACCGGCCGCAGCTCACGGCCGGCAGCAGCTCACTGGCTGTTGGTGCCGAAGTCCTCCGGCGAGATCTGGTCGAGGAACTCGCGGAACTTCTCCACCTCGTCCTCCTGCTCGTCCGGAATGGCGATCCCCGCGTCGTCCAACACCCCGTCACTGCCGTAGATCGGCGTCCCGGTGCGCAGCGCCAGCGCTATCGCGTCGGACGGCCGCGCACTGACCTCCACCCCGCTGGCGAAGACCAGCTCGGCGTAGAAGACCCCGTCCCGCAGATCGGTGATCCGCACTTCGGTGAGCTCCTGGCCGACCGCTTCGAGCACGTCCTTGAAAAGGTCGTGCGTCAGCGGCCTGGCGGGTGCCAGCCCCTGCTGGGCAAAGGCGATGGCCGTGGCCTCACCCGGTCCGATCCAAATGGGAAGGTACCGGTCGCCTCCCACTTCACGCAGGAGCACGATCGGCTGGTTGTTGGGCATTTCCACCCTGACACCTACGACGTCGAGCTCGTTCACACAGCAACCCTAGGACGTGCCCGACCGGTTTGGGTAGTCGGGCTCCTGTTCACTCCAAGTACGGCTCAGTTCGAGCCGGACCTCAGCGCCGTCTGAACCAGCGCCGCATGCAGTCGTACGGTCAGTCCCGCAAGCTCCCTGGTGGTCGCCTCGGCATGCGTCCTGGTCTGCGGATTGCGGTGCCTCCGCAGCGGTGCGACGACGTTGCCGATCAGCCCGGCCTCCCGGTCCGCCGCGGCCTTCATCGCCTTCAGGTGCCGCGGCTCAAGACCGAACCGCCCCAGATCCGCCACAAGCTTGGCGACCGTGACGGCCTCGGCGTCGTAGCCGCCGTCCGGCAGCTCCGCGATGAGTCCGTACGCCTCCCACTCGCCCAGGTCGCTCTCCTCCACCTCGGCGGCGGCGAGCAGCTCGTCCCGCCCGAGGCGGGCCACGGTCGCTCGCTCGGGCACCGTCTCCGGCGCCCCTTCGAGCAGCTCGCGCGGGCCGCCGGGGGAAGGCAGCTGGACGTTCTCGCCGCGCTCCAGCGCGGCGAGGTGCTCCTTGATGACCTTGAGCGGGAGGTAGTGGTCACGCTGCATGCGCAGCACC
>NZ_JBSGZD010000252.1:0-11767 GCF_053610825.1 Streptomyces sp. NPDC054863
GTCCCCGACAGTGGGGACGGCGAGCGGTCGCGCTCCGCGCGTTTGTCCGGACACGGCGAGCAGACCGACGAGACTTTGTCCGGACAAACAGAGCAGGAGTCCGATGCCTTGTCCGGACATACCGAGCCGGGTGACGAAGCCTCGTCCGGACATGCCGTCCGGTCCCCGTGGCGGCGGCCGGTGCTGCTCGCCTTCGCGTGCCTCACCTTCCTGCTGCTGTTCAGCGGCTTCGTACTGCAGCCGTTCCTGATCCCCAGCACCTCGATGCAGCCCACCCTCCAGGTCGGTGACCGGGTCCTGGTGAACAAGCTGGCGTACCGTTTCGGGGCCGCCCCGCTCCGCGGTGACGTGGTGGTCTTCGACGGCACGGGTTCCTTCGTACGGGAGGGGCCCGCGGTCAATCCCGTGACGGGGGCGCTGCGTTGGGCGGGAGCGGCGCTCGGAATCGCCGAGCCCGCCGAGACCGACTTCGTGAAGCGGGTGGTGGGGGTGGGCGGCGACCGCGTCGTCTGCTGCGACAAGCGGGGGAGGATCCAGGTGAACGGGCGGTACGTCGACGAGTCGTACCTGTATCCCGGTGACAGTGCGTCCCGGGTGCCCTTCGACATCGTCGTACCGGACGGGACGCTGTGGATGATGGGCGACCACCGGTCCCGCTCCAGCGACTCCCGCGACCGTCTGGGCAGTCCCGGCGGCGGCATGGTGCCGGTCGACCGGGTGATAGGCCGCGCGGACTGGCTCGGCTGGCCCGCCGGCCGGTGGGGCCCGTTGGAGCGCTCGGACGCCTTCACGGGCGTACGTGCGCCAGCCGGGACCCATGGGTAGCCGCGGCCGGGACCGGGCGGCCCAGGACGTCCCGCTGCCGACGGGGAGCCGGCCCACCACGCCTGCCGCCGTCGGCGGTGACGGGCGTACGGGGCCGGGGCGGGCGGAGCGGCGCAAGCTCGCCCGCAAGGTGAAGCGGCGGCGGCGCAGGTCCGCCGTCAAGGAGATACCCGTCCTCATAGTCGTGGCGCTGCTCATCGCGCTCGTACTGAAGACGTTCCTGGTGCAGGCCTTCGTGATTCCGTCCGGCTCGATGGAGCAGACGATCCGGATCGGCGACCGGGTGCTGGTGGACAAGCTGACCCCGTGGTTCGGGTCGCGTCCCGAGCGCGGCGAGGTCGTCGTCTTCAAGGACCCCGGCGGCTGGCTGGAGAAGGAAGCGGCCCCGGAGGAGGAAGACCCGGTGGTGGTCAAGCAGATCAAGGTCGGGCTGACCTGGATCGGGCTGCTGCCTTCGGCCGACGAGCAGGACCTCATCAAGAGGGTGGTCGCGGTCGGTGGGGACACCGTGAAGTGCTGTGACAAGAATGGTCAGGTCACGGTCAACGGCGTACCGCTCAGTGAACCCTATGTCTTTCCGAACGACCGGCCGTCGAAGATTCCGTTCGAGGTGAAGGTCCCCGAGGGGCGGGTCTTCGTACTGGGGGACCATCGGTCGAACTCGGCCGATTCCCGGTACCACTTGGACGAGAAGTACCAGGGAACGGTCTCGGAGGAGGACGTACTGGGCCGTGCCGTCGTCATCGCCTGGCCGATCGGGCACTGGCGGAAGCTGGAGGTGCCCGAGACCTTCGCCCGCGTCCCCGAACCGCGCGCCGGGGCGGCGGCGGCCCCGGAACCGGCGGATAAGGTGGCGTCCCAGGATCGTCAGGTCCTACTCCCGAGCCCAGGGGAACTCCCGCTCGTTATGGGAGTGGTGGGTCTGCGCCTTCTCGGGCGCGGGCGGTGGCACGGAGTGAGGAGTGGACGTGGGGGATGTGGCGGTCGGTGCCCGGTCCGGACACGACGGACCCGAGGAAAAGCCCGAGCCGGAACGGCGTGCCGATGCGTCCCCGTCCGTGACCCCGGGCCCGGCGAGGGAACAGCGGAGCGGTGAAGAGTTGAGCGACACGGACAACGGCCCGCAGGACAGCGGTACGCACGACGGCAGCAGCGAGGACGGCCACCGGGGCAGCCCGAAGAAGCCCCGTTCCTTCTGGAAGGAACTGCCGCTGCTGATCGGCATCGCCCTCCTCCTCGCCCTGCTGATCAAGACCTTCCTGGTGCAGGCCTTCTCGATTCCCTCCGAGTCGATGCAGGAGACCCTCCAGAAGGGCGACCGCGTCCTGGTCGACAAGCTGACCCCGTGGTTCGGCGCCGAACCGGAGCGCGGCGAGGTCGTGGTGTTCCACGACCCGGGCAACTGGCTCAACACCCCGGTGGAGGAGCCCAACGTCGTGCAGAACGTCCTGAGCTTCATCGGTCTGATGCCGTCCGCCGAGGACAAGGACCTGATCAAGCGGGTCATCGCGGTCGGCGGCGACACCGTGGAGTGCAAGACCGGCGGCTCGGTCATGGTCAACGGCAAGTCGCTGGACGACAAGTCGTACATCTCGCCGCAGGGCACCCCGTGCGACGACCAGCCCTTCGGCCCGCTGAAGGTGCCGGAAGGCAAGATCTGGGTGATGGGCGACAACCGGAAGAATTCCGAGGACTCCCGCTACCACCAGAACCTCCCCACCAAGGGCTTCGTCGACAACGACGAGGTCGTCGGGCGGGCCGTGGTCGTGGCCTGGCCGATCAGCCGCTGGTCGACCCTGCCCGTGCCGGACACCTTCGACCAGCCCGGCCTCGCGAGCGCCACCGCCGCTGCCGCGTCGGCCGCCCCTGGAGCACTCGGTCTGGCGGGCGCGCTGCCGCTGGTGCTCTGGCGCCGCAGGAGGCTGACCCACGGGCGTACCGCCGGGTAGGGTGCCGTCCCAGATCGTTGGTCTCCGAAGCAGGGGGAGCGCTGGGATGGGCAATGCAGGACGTACGGAAGACGGCCACGGCCGCCTCGGCAATGTGTTGTCGGGGCTGGCCGTGGCCGTCGGCTGTGTGCTCTTCCTCGGCGGGTTCGCCTGGGGAGCGCTGGTGTACAAGCCGTACACGGTGCCGTCGGACTCGATGACCCCGTCGATCAACACCGGGGACCGGGTGCTCGCACAGCGCATATCCGGCACCGAGGTGCGCCGCGGGGACGTGGTGGTCTTCACCGACGAGGTGTGGGGCGCCATGCCGATGGTGAAGCGGGTGGTCGGTGTCGGCGGCGACAAGGTCGTCTGCTGCGACAAGGACAAGCGGCTGACCCTGAACGGGAAGCCCGTGGAGGAACCGTATCTGCGCTCCGGGGACGGGGCCGGTTCGCAGCCGTTCAGCGCCACGGTCCCGCAGGACGAGCTCTTCCTCCTGGGAGACGAGCGCCGCACGTCGGTGGACTCCCGGGGGCACCTCATGGACTCCACCCACGGTACGGTCCCGGTGGCCAAGGTCGATGCCCGGGTGGACGCGGTGGCCTGGCCGATCGGCGGCGTACTGGAGCGGCCCGCGGCCTTCGCGTCCCTGCCGGGAGGCGTCTCCGAGCCGGGGCCTGTGAAGCTGTTGGTGACCGCGATCGTGGCGGGTGTGGTGCTGATCTTCGGCGGAGCGGCGTACGGGCCGCTCGCCAAACTGGCCGGACGACGGAAGGTGCGGGTGTGACGACCGGGACGACCGACGCGGACGGACCGGGCCTGGCGGACAGGCCGCTGCGGAAGGTCGCGCGGGTCATCCTGTTCGACCCCGAGGACCGGGTGCTGCTGATGCACGGCTTCGAACCCGAGGACCCGGACCGCAAGTGGTGGTTCACGCCGGGCGGCGGCGTGGAGGGCGACGAGACCCTGGCCGAGGCGGCGCTGCGCGAGGTCGCCGAGGAGACGGGGATCACGGACATCGAGCTCGGGCCGGTGCTGTGGCAGCGGATCTGTTCGTTCCCGTTCGACGGGCGCCGCTGGGACCAGGAGGAATGGTATTTTTCCGCGCGTACGAAGCAGACCGAGACGGTCCTCACCGGACTGACGGAGCTGGAGCGGCGCAGCACCGCGGGTCTGCGGTGGTGGTCCTCCGCCGCCCTCCTCGCGACGCGTGAGACGGTGTACCCGACCAGGCTCGCCGAGCTGCTGCGCACGCTGCTCGACGAGGGTCCTCCGAGTACGCCGATCGTCCTGGCCCCGGAAATCGCATAGGGGCGTACGGGGCTGGCGCACAATAGGGGGACGCACGGCTGAAGGGGAACATGCCATGAGCGCCGAGGACCTCGAGAAGTACGAGACCGAGATGGAGCTGAAGCTCTACCGGGAGTACCGCGATGTCGTCGGTCTGTTCAAATATGTGATCGAGACCGAACGGCGCTTCTACCTCACCAACGACTACGAGATGCAGGTGCACTCGGTCCAGGGCGAGGTGTTTTTCGAAGTATCCATGGCGGACGCGTGGGTCTGGGACATGTACAGGCCCGCCAGGTTCGTCAAGCAGGTCCGGGTGCTCACGTTCAAGGACGTCAACGTGGAAGAGCTCAACAAGAGCGATCTGGAACTTCCGGGTGGCTGAGTTTTCCACAACGGTGGAGTTGTCCACCAAGATCCACTAGTTCGCGGGGATTGCGTCACATTCGGTTCCGGAGGTGGAACTGAATGAACGCGAACAGCGAACGCAAGCAGCGCACCGCACGCGGAAACCTCGGCCGGTACGGCGAGGACCTGGCGGCCCGCTGGCTGACCGAAGTGGGAATGTCCGTACTGGAGCGCAACTGGCGCTGCCAGGCGGGAGAGATCGACATCGTGGCCCGGGACGGCGACTCGCTCGTCGTCTGCGAGGTCAAGACCCGCCGCACCGGCCCCTTCCAGCACCCGATGGAAGCGGTCACCCCCAGGAAGGCGCAGCGACTGCGCACCCTGGCCGAGCTCTGGCTGTACGAGCACGGCGGGCCGCCGCCCGGCGGCGCCAGGATCGACCTCGTGGGCGTCACCCTGCCCCGACGCGGGGCCCCGGTCCTGGAGCACGCGCGGGGGGTGGCCTGATGGGATTCGCGCGTACGTGCTCGGTGGCACTGGTCGGCGTCGAGGGCGTGGTCGTCGAGGTCCAGGCCGACCTGGAGCCCGGTGTCGCAGCCTTCGCCCTCGTGGGGCTGCCGGACAAGAGCCTGTTCGAAAGCAAGGACCGGGTGCGGGCGGCGGTGGTCAATTCCGGCGTCGCCTGGCCGCAGAAGAAGCTGACGGTGGGGCTGAGCCCCGCCTCGGTGCCCAAGAGCGGCTCGGGATTCGACCTCGCGGTCGCGGTGGCGGTCCTCGGGGCGGCCGAGCGGATCGACCCCCGGGAGATCGCCGACCTGGTGATGGTCGGCGAGCTGGGTCTCGACGGCCGGGTCAGACCGGTGCGGGGCATCCTGCCCGCCGTGCTCGCCGCGGCCGAGGCCGGGTACCGGCAGGTGGTCGTACCCGAACAGTGCGCGGCGGAGGCCTCGTTGGTGCCGGGCATCTCGGTCCTCGGCGTACGCAGCCTGCGACAGCTCATCGCGGTGCTCGCCGGGGAGGAGGTGCCCGAGGAGGAACCGGCCGAGGAGGGCCGGCCCGACGCCATACTGGCCGGGCTCATGGTGCCCGGCGCGGGAGCGGGCACCGGACTGGCGGCCGGCAGCGGGCACGCGGGAGCGGACCTGGCGGACGTGGGCGGCCAGGACGCCGCACGGGTCGCCCTGGAGACCGCCGCAGCGGGAGGCCACCACCTGCTGCTCCACGGCCCGCCGGGGGCGGGCAAGACGATGCTGGCTGAGCGGCTGCCCGGACTCCTGCCACCGCTCACCAGGCAGGAGTCCCTGGAAGTGACGGCGGTGCACTCGGTGGCAGGCATCCTGCCGCCGGGCGAACCCCTGGTCACCAGGGCGCCGTACTGCGCACCGCACCACTCGGCGACCATGCAGTCGCTCATCGGCGGGGGCAACGGGCTGCCGAGACCCGGAGCGGTCTCGCTGGCCCATCGGGGAATCCTCTTCATGGACGAGGCGCCCGAATTCACCGCGAAGGCGCTGGATTCCCTGCGCCAGCCACTGGAGTCGGGACATGTGGTGGTGGCACGCAGCGCGGGGGTGGTGAAGTTTCCTGCCCGCTTCCTGATGGTGCTGGCGGCGAACCCCTGCCCCTGCGGCCGGCACGGCTCGCAGGAGGCCAGCTGCGACTGCGGCCCGGCGACGGTCCGCCGCTATCAGTCGAGGCTGTCCGGCCCGCTGATCGACCGGGTCGACCTGATGGTCAGGGTCGAAGCGGTGACCCGCGCGGACCTGATGGGGCAGGGCGGCCGGGGGGAGTCGACCGAGGTCGTCGCCGCCAGGGTGCGCGAGGCGCGGGAGCGGGCCACCGCCCGGCTCGCGGGCACCCCGTGGACCAACAACAGCGAGGTGCCGGGGCACGAACTGCGCACCCGGTGGCAGCCGGTGTCCGGAGCACTCGGCGCAGCCGAACGGGACATGGAACGGGGCCTGCTGACCGCACGGGGCTTCGATCGGGTGCTGCGCGTCGCCTGGACCGTCGCTGATCTGCGCGGGCACGACCGGCCCGACGAGGTCGACCTGGCGCTGGCGCTCCAGATGCGGACCGGGATCGACCGGGGAGCGGTCCGCAGCCACAGCGAGGAGAGGGCCTCGCTGGTGGCCGGAGGTGTGGTGTGAGTGGAGGGGCGGGGAGGGGAACGGGGGTGCGCGAGGCGGAGCGGCTGGCGAGGGCCGCGCTCACCGGCATCATCGAGCCGGGCGACGAGACGGGCGGGCGCTGGCTGCGGGAGTACGGGCCGGTGGAAGTGCTGCGCAGGCTGACGGCACCCGGGCGGGAGGGGCCGGGGCCGACGGCACCCGGTCGGGAGGACTCCGGTCGGGAGGTGTCCGGTCGGGAGGTGTCCGGGCGGGAAGGGGCCGGTCGGGAGGTGCCCGGGCGGCAAGGAGCCGGTCCGGAGAGCTCCGCCGGTCCAACGGGCTCCGCCGGTCCCACGGGCTCTGCTGCGCCAGAGGGCCCCGCCGCATCGGAAGGCCCCCGCCCGGCAGCGGGGGATTCGCTGACCGGGGCGAGCGGGAAGCGGCTCGCCGGCTATCGGAACCGGGCTGCGGCCGTCGATCCGGCCCGCTATCTGGAAGCGGCGGCTGCCGTCGGGGGCCGCCTGGTGTGCCCCGGCGACGAGGAGTGGCCGACCCAGCTGGACGACCTCGGGGACGCCCGCCCCGTCGCGCTCTGGGTGCGGGGCCGGCCGAACCTGCGGATGTGGGCACTGCGGTCCGTCGCCGTCGTCGGGGCCCGCGCCTGCACCCCGTACGGGGCACACATGGCGGCGACCCTTGGCGGCGGGCTCGCGGAGCGCGGCTGGGTGGTGGTGTCCGGGGCCGCGTTCGGGGTCGACGGGGCGGCGCACCGCGGGGTGCTGGCCGCGGGCGGGGCCACCGTCGCGGTCCTGGCCTGCGGGATCGACGTCGGTTATCCCCGAGGGCACGCCGAGTTGATCGGCCGTATCGCCGAACAGGGGCTGGTGGTGGGCGAGTTGCCCCCGGGGAGTCATCCGACAGCAAGCAGGTTCGTGCTGCGTAACCGGGTCATCGCCGCCCTCACCCGGGGCACCGTCGTCGTCGAGGCCGAGTACCGCAGCGGCTCGCTCGTCACCGCCCGCAGCGCCCAGCGCATCGGCCGCTTCACCATGGGGGTACCGGGCCCGGTCACCAGCGGGCTCTCCGCCGGGGTGCACGA
Organism: Streptomyces sp. NPDC054863; assembly: GCF_053610825.1. NCBI lineage: Bacteria > Bacillati > Actinomycetota > Actinomycetes > Kitasatosporales > Streptomycetaceae > Streptomyces > Streptomyces sp. NPDC054863. The sequence continues at coordinate 7,605 of NZ_JBSGZD010000252.1, forward strand.
ACTGCTGCGCGGTGAGGGCGTACTGGTGACGGACGCCGCCGAAATCGTCGAGCTGGTCGGCGAGATCGGCGACCTCGCCCCGGCCAGACGCGGCCCCGTACTCCCCAGGGACCTCCTCGACCCCGTCACCGCACGGGTGCTTGAGGCACTGCCCGCCCGTGAGCGGACCGACGCGCGGAGCGTCGCACGCGATGCGGGGACCACCGGAGATGAAGCGCTCGCCAGGTTGTACGAACTGCACTCGCTCGGGTTCGTCGAACGCCACGGCGACGATTGGCAGTTGGCGTCAAGCGCCGTACGCGGTGCGCGTGCCCGGCGAGGCGGTGCTTGACCAGGGGCGTCCGAGTGAAAAGGTAAAGACGATGACCTTTGAATCGTGCACGGAACCCCGGGTGGAGCAGTCGTGCGCGGCGGTGGCTCCGTCGCCGGGGTGCGGGCCGGGACTGTCAATCGTACGATCCGGTTCCATATCCTTCGCGCACTGCGACGCTCCAGTCACGCTACGCTCGCAAGGATTTCGCCCCGCTCAGGCATCACGCACGGCATTCAAGTCCCCCTCACATCACAGCAGAACGGCTCAAGGCAACGCATGCCCCAGCACACCTCCGGGTCTGACCGCGCGGCAGCGCCCCCGGCTGCCCGCGGAGCCGTACGGCCCCCGGCGCCCTCGTCCGTGGACGAGTTGTGGCGGTCGTACAAGACCACGGCCGACGAGCGGCTGCGGGAGCAGCTGATCCTGCACTACTCGCCGCTGGTCAAGTACGTCGCGGGCCGGGTCAGCGTGGGGCTGCCGCCCAATGTCGAGCAGGCGGACTTCGTGTCCTCCGGGGTCTTCGGGCTGATCGACGCCATCGAGAAGTTCGACATCGAGCGCTCCATCAAGTTCGAGACGTACGCCATCACCCGCATCCGCGGCGCGATGATCGACGAACTCCGCGCCCTGGACTGGATCCCCCGCTCGGTGCGGCAGAAGGCCAAAGCCGTCGAGCGTGCGTACGCGACCCTGGAGGCGAAGCTGCGCCGCACCCCCTCCGAGGGCGAGGTCGCCTCCGAAATGGGCATCGCGGTGGAGGAACTGCACGCGGTCTTCAGCCAGTTGTCGCTCGCCAACGTGGTCGCACTCGAAGACCTGCTGCACGCCGGCGGCGAGGGCGGCGACCGGCTGAGCCTGATGGAGACGCTGGAGGACACCAGCGCGGACAACCCGGTCGAGGTTGCCGAGGACCGCGAGCTGCGCAGGCTGCTCGCCCGCTCCATCAACACGCTCCCCGACCGGGAGAAGACCGTGATCACCCTCTACTACTACGAAGGCCTCACTCTCGCCGAGATCGGCAATGTGCTCGGTGTCACGGAGAGCAGGGTCAGCCAGATCCACACCAAGTCGGTCCTCCAGCTCAGGGCCAAGCTGGCGGACGTCGGCCGCTGACCCCGCGGGGGCGGCGAAGGGCGCTGAATCGTGCCTGCCGGGTGTACCCGTCGTCATCCCGGGCCCGCATCCGTAGAGTGGGGCCGTGCCAAGGATTCGAGCGGCCTCCGTGGCCGAGCACCGGACGATGCAGCGCAGTGCCCTCCTGGACGCTGCCCGATCCCTCCTGTCCGAGGGCGGTACGGAAGCGCTGACCTTCCCCGCCCTCGCCGAGCGCACGGGCCTGGCCCGCTCCTCGGTCTACGAGTACTTCCGATCCAGGGGCGCGGTCGTCGAGGAGCTGTGCGCCGTCGACTTCCCCGTCTGGGCCGCCGAGGTCGAGTCCGCCATGGCGGCGGCCGACACCGCGGAGGGCAAGGTCGAGGCGTACGTACGCCAGCAGCTGACGCTGGTCGGCGACCGCCGCCACCGGGCCGTGGTCGCGATCTCGGCGAGCGAGCTGGACGCCGGTGCCCGCGAGAAGATCCGTGCCGCGCACGGCGGTCTCGTCACCATGATCGGCGACGCCCTGCGCGACCTGGGCCACGAGCAGCCCCGGCTGGCGGCCATGATGCTCCAGGGCGTGGTCGACGCGGCGGTGCGGCGCCTGGAGCTCGGCGGCGCCGCCGAGGAGCCCTGTGTCATTACGGAGGCGGCCGTCTCCATGGCGTTGCGCGGCGTCCGGGGCTGAGCGTCGGGGTCGACGCCGCTGTTGTCGGTGCCGCAGCCGCAGTCGAAGGCCCAGCTGTGTCCGGTGCATCCGGTGCATCCGGTGCATCCGGTACGCAGCCACCGCGGCCACGGACAGCACCAGCGCGTGCAGGGCGTCCGGTGCGAGCGCCGCGACCTTCGAGGACGGTGTGAGCGCGGCGATCCTCGGGGGCGGTGCAAGCGCCGTGACCCTCGGGGGCAGCGGGGGTGCCGGGCCCGGTTCGGGCGGCGGGACGCCGAACACCGGCAGCAGTCGGGGCGGTCCCCGGCGCAGCAGGCCGGGCGGCAGCAGTGACAGCGGGTCGAGGTACTCCTCTCCCCGCAGCAGCCCCCAGTGCAGGCAGCTCGCTGCCGGGCAGTGGTACGTCCCCGGCTCCAGCACTGCCACCACCTGGCCCGCCACCACCTCGTCGCCCTCCGCGACCAGGGCGCGCACCGGTTCGTACGTCGTGCGCAGCGGCGGATCCCCGCTCGCGGGCAACGTGATCGAGAGCACTCCGCGGTTCGCCACCCGGCCCGCGAACGAGACCCGGCCCGGCGCCGCCGCCCGCACCTCGGCGCCGGGCCGCGCCGCCAGGTCCGCGCCCCGGTGACCGGCCGCGTACTTCGACGGCGGCGGCTCCCAGCCCCGTACGACAGCAGGGCGGTCGCCCACCGGCCAGGCCCGGTCGGGGCCCTCCGCGGCGAGGGCCGCGGGCGCCCCCGGCAGCAGGGTGGCGGCCAGTGCGAACCATGCGGTGATCATTAGTCGGTACATGCCGGAAACGGTCCCCTGCCGGGCGGATTCCCGGGGATCATGGACCGTTTCTGTGGACGGCCGGACGGTTGTGGACAACGCCGTCACCCGGCACTGTGCGGGTCCCGTACACTTCTTGTGGCGATCCGGGTCACCGGATCGACTTCGCACGTCCCGCCACCACCCACTCTCAGCGGTCAGTGGCAGCGCTGCTCGGTCCTCAGGGGTTTTCACGACCTCATGGGCACAGCGCGAGGGGCGTCAGGCGTGACCGCCGTCCGGCGGAAGCGATAACCGAGTACCCAAGGAGTACGGCCATGGCCGTCGTCACGATGCGGGAGCTGCTGGAAAGCGGCGTCCACTTCGGTCACCAGACCCGTCGTTGGAACCCGAAGATGAAGCGTTTCATCTTCACGGAGCGCAACGGCATCTACATCATCGACCTGCTCCAGTCGCTGTCGTACATCGACCGCGCCTACGAGTTCGTCAAGGAGACCGTCGCCCACGGCGGCTCCGTCATGTTCGTCGGCACCAAGAAGCAGGCGCAGGAAGCGATCGCCGAGCAGGCGACGCGCGTGGGCATGCCCTACGTCAACCAGCGCTGGCTCGGCGGCATGCTGACCAACTTCTCCACCGTCTACAAGCGCCTCCAGCGCCTGAAGGAGCTGGAGCTCATCGACTTCGAGGACGTGGCCGCGTCGGGCCTCACCAAGAAGGAGCTCCTGGTTCTCTCGCGCGAGAAGGCCAAGCTGGAGAAGACCCTCGGCGGTATCCGCGAGATGTCGAAGGTTCCCAGCGCCGTCTGGATCGTCGACACCAAGAAGGAGCACATCGCCGTCGGCGAGGCTCGCAAGCTGAAGATCCCGGTCGTCGCGATCCTCGACACCAACTGTGACCCCGACGAGGTCGACTACAAGATCCCCGGCAACGACGACGCGATCCGCTCCGTCACGCTGCTCACCCGCGTGATCGCCGACGCCGTCGCCGAGGGCCTCATCGCCCGCTCCGGTGCCGCCACCGGCGACTCCAAGCCGGGCGAGAAGGCCGCCGGCGAGCCCCTCGCCGAGTGGGAGCGCGACCTGCTTGAGGGTGACAAGAAGGCTGACGAGGCTCCGGCCGCCGACGCCGCTGCCGCCGAGGCCGCTCCGGCTGCCGACGCCGAGGCTGCTCCGGTCGCCGACGAGGCTCCGGCCGCCGAGGCCGAGAAGCCGGCCGAGGCCGCTGCCGAGGCTCCGGCCGCGGACGCCGAGCAGGCCTGACCCAGCCCTTAGCGGCTGATCGACGGCGGGGGAGGGTGCGCCACCAGGCGCC
>NZ_JBSGZD010000253.1:0-11748 GCF_053610825.1 Streptomyces sp. NPDC054863
CAACAGGCCGACGCCACGAGGAAACACGGGCACGGGTACGACGGAGCCGACGCAAGGAACCCCTACCGGCACAGAACCCCCAGCCCCTGCCCCACCCACGAACAAACCCGACCCCACACCCGGATCAGTCCCCCCGCCCGGCCCCGCCCCCGGATCGGGCCCTCCACTCGGCCCCACACCCGGAGCCGGGCCTGAACCCGGTGTCGGAGCCGAACCCGGACGGGGGGTCGGACGGGGACTTGCGACCGGGCCTGAGCCCGGAGCAGGGCCGGAGCCTGACCTCGGAGTCGGGCCTGAACCCGGATCCGGGCCTGCCCCCGCAGCCGGACTTGGCCTTGTACCGGGATCTGCCCCTGACCCTGGAGCCGGGCCCGGGCCTGTACCCGGAGCCGGCCCTGTACCCGGGGTCGAGCCCGGAGCCGGACTCGAACCCGGACCCGGACCCGGACCCGAACCCGGACTGGGAGCCGGAGCGGGACCTGCGACCGGACCCGGACCTGAACCCGTAGGCGGGCCCGGGGCTGGACTGGGACCTGCAACAGGATCCGGCCCAGTACCCGGACCTGGAGTCGGAGTCGGACCCGATCCCGGAGCTGGAACCGAACCCGAACCGGGGCCCGAACTGGGAGTCGGAGCGGGACTTGCGACCGGACCCGGACCCGGACCCGGAGGCGGGCCTGCGACCGGACCTGGTCCTGGACCCGGAGGCGGGCCTGCAACCGGATCCGGTCCTGGACACGAGCCTGAGCCTGGAGTCGGAGTCGGACCTGCGACCGGACCTGCATCCGAAATTGGGCCCGAGCCGGGACCCGCAACCGGATCGGGCGCTGCACCCGGACCTGCACCTGCACCCGAAACCGAACCTGGAGTGGGTCCCGAGCCCGGGCCCGCAACCGGATCGGGTCCTGTACCCGGACCCGGAGTTGGACCTGCACCTGCACCTGCACCTGCACCCGAATCCGAACCCGGAGGGGGCCCCGGTCCTGGGCCCGCAACTGGATCGGGACTTGTACCCGGTCCCGCGACCGGTCCTGGAGTCGGGCCCGGGCCTGCATCGGGCCCTGTACCCGGGCCCGGAGTCGCACCTGCACCTGCACCCGAATCCGAATCCGAACCCGAACCCGGAGTGGGGCCAGGGCCAGGACCGGGACGTGCCACCGGTCCTGGAACCGGATCCGGCCCCGGACCTTGGGGCGGACCGGGACCTGCAAGCGAATCCGGGCCCGAGCCCGAGGCCGGACCGGGCTCCGGAACCGCAATCGGACCCGAGCCCGCAACCCCCGAGGATGTCGTTCCGCGGGCCTATCGGCCCACCTTCGTTTCCCCTCCCGCCACGCAGCCGGGCGAGGAGAATCCCGAGCCTTCTCCCGATGCCTCGGCCGTGGCTCCCGGGCTGCTGTCCGGGGCCGCCCCGGCGACAGCTCCTGAGTCCGCTCCCGAACCGGAACCGGAACCGGAGCAGGAACCGGAATCGGAGTCCGTACCGGCACCGGAGCCCGTACCGACACTTGAATCCGCGCCCACGCCCGCGCCTTCGCCCGACGTCCCGGCCCCGGCGCCCGGGGCGACGCCCGTCCCCGCCCCGGCTGCGACTCCCCGGCCCGCTCAGGGACCCGGCCCCGATCCCGCCCCGGCCCCCGCACCCGAATCCGCGCCCGGTTCCGCGCGTGTGCCCGATGGGTCGGCCGTGGGTCCCGGGCTGCCGCCCGTGCCCGGCTCGGCATCGGTTCCCGAGTCCGCCGCCGAACCGGAACCCGCGTTCCTGCAGCCCACGACAGACGTCCCCCTCCACCCCTGGGCAGCTTCGGGGCTCCCAGCAAGGGCACCGGCACCGGCTCCGGAGGAGCCCACCGGGCCGGCCCCCGGGCAGCCCTCTCACCGCAGGCGCAGCCGCACCCGTGCCCTCGCCGCCGCCGGAGCCGCAGTCCTGGTGGCCGGTGCCGCGGTGACCGTCGTCCTGCTGGGACGCGACGACGACCCCGGCCCGAACAACAACAGCAGTGGCAACAGCAGCAGCGGCAGGCCGTCCGTCGCACCCACCGTCGCCGGGACCGCCAGGCCGCCCACCTCCGGGATCCGACCCGGGAGCCGGAACGAGATCGGGTTCTCCTGGGCGCCGCCCACCGGCTGGACGCGCAGCGCGCGCAGCCCGTCGAACATCCACTACCACTCGCCCGACGGCACACAGGAAATCGCCGCCGCGTACACGCTCGTACGGGGCGGCGATCTGCTCACACAGTGGGAGGACTTCGAGAAGGAGTCCCACGACGTGCAGGACTACCAGAAGATCCGGTTGGAGCGGACGACGTTCCAGGGGCGGCCCGCCGTCGTCTGGGAGTACACCTTCACCCAGGAGGGCAAGCCCCGGCAGGGCCGCCAGACCGGCTTCAACGCGGGCGGGAAGTCGTACCAGATCAACGTCTGGTTCGAGAAGCCCGCCCGCGCCGAGGCCTTCCGCAATTACGACCGGGTGACGGAATCCTTCGTACCGCTCTGATCCACGGGGGCCACCGAGTCCACGGGGGCCACCGAGTCCACCGGGGCCATCGGGTTCACCGGGTTCACCGAACCGGATCCACCGAATCCACCGGGTCCACCGAGGCGGCCGGGGAAGTCGCCGCGACCCGCGGGGGAAGCGTGCCGTTCCTCTTCTGCACGACCTCGCGGATCAGCGCGAAGGACACCACCAGCGCCGCGACCAGCAGCGAGAGGAGTACCTGGGTGCGCCCGGCGTCATCGGTCAGCATGTAGACCAGGACGAACGAGATCATCGCGATCGTCGCCCAGGTCAGGTACGGGAAGAGCCACATCCGCACGACCAGCTTGGACGGGTCCTCGCGCAGGATGATGCCGCGCATCCGCAGCTGCGTGAAGCAGATGACCAGCCAGACGAAGAGCGCGACCGCGCCCGAGGAGTTCAGCAGGAACTGGAAGACCGTGTCGGGCCACATGTAGTTGAAGAAGACGGCGACGAAGCCGAAGACGACCGACGACAGGATCGCGATCTGCGGCACGCCCCGCTTGCTCACCTTGGTGAAGGAGGCAGGCGCGTCCTTGCGCTGGCCGAGCGAGAAGGCCATCCGGGAGGCGGTGTAGAGGCCCGAGTTCAGGCAGGACAGGACGGCCGTCAGAACGATCACGTTCATGATCTGGCCGGCGTGCGGGATGCCGATCGAGTTCAGCGCCGCGACGTACGAACCGCCGTTGGCGACGATCGACTTGTCGTTCCACGGCAGCAGCGTCACCACGACGAAGATCGAGCCGAGGTAGAAGATGCCGATGCGCCAGATGACGCTGTTGGTGGCCTTGGTGACGGCACGCTGCGGGTCCTCCGACTCACCGGCGGCGAGCGTGACGATCTCGGAGCCCATGAAGGAGAAGACGACCATCAGGATGCCGGTCAGTACCGCCCCGTACCCGTTGGGGAAGAATCCCCCTGTGTCGGAGAGATGGGCGAATCCCGCCCCCGGGTTGTCCGAGCCGGGCAGGACGCCGAAGACCGCCAGCAGGCCGATGATCACGAACACGCCGATCGCGACGACCTTGATCCCCGCGAACCAGAACTCGAACTCGCCGTACGACGAGACCGAAGCGAGGTTGGTGGCCGTCAGCACGAGCATGACGATCAGGGCCCAGCCCCACTGCGGTATCGCCGGTATCCAGCCCTCCAGGATCTTCGCGCCCGCGGTCGCCTCGACGGCGAGTACCACGACCCAGAAGAACCAGTAGAGCCAGCCGATCGAGAAGCCGGCCCAGCGGCCGAGCGCCTGGTCGGCGTAGGCGGAGAAGGAACCCGACGACGGCCGTGCGGCAGCCATCTCGCCGAGCATCCGCATCACGAAGACCACCATCGCGCCGACCAGGGCGTACGACAGCAGGATCGCGGGCCCGGCGGCGGCGATGCCCGCACCGGAGCCGACGAACAGGCCCGCGCCGATGACGCCGCCGATCGCGATCATGGAGAGATGGCGGTTCTTGAGACCGGCCTGGAGACCGCCGTTGTCGACGGGGCCGACGGCCGCGGAGCTTCTGTCCGGCTTCTCCGTCTGGGTCGGGTGCGCACTCATGCACAAACCTCATTCGTTACTTCGGGCACGTCGTCGGGCCGCAGGGTCATGACGCTCGGTGCAGGTGGACCGGTCTGCCGGCCGCCCTGTGAGCCCCCGCATTCAAGCTGAGCCCGGGACGATCCGGAAGACCTGATTCCGGATCGTTGTACGGACAAAAGCCCTGGATGTACGTCTGCACGTCCCGAATCGCGAGGGACCAAGGTCCTTACCCCGATGCGCCCTACCCCGTGCGGCGCATGCCACACTCGTCACATGCGCGTGTACCTCGGTTCCGACCATGCCGGATACGAACTCAAGAACCACCTCGTCGAGTGGCTCAAGGCCCACGGCCACGAGCCCGTCGACTGTGGTCCCCACATCTACGACGCCCAGGACGACTACCCGCCGTTCTGCCTCCGGGCCGCCGAGAAGACGGCCGCGGACCCGGACTCGCTCGGCATCGTGATCGGCGGCTCCGGCAACGGGGAGCAGATCGCCGCGAACAAGGTCAAGGGCGTACGGGCCGCCCTCGCCTGGAGCGAGCAGACCGCGGCCCTGGGCCGCGAGCACAACAACGCGAACGTCATCTCCATCGGCGGCCGGATGCACACCGAGGCGGAGGCCGTGAAGTTCGTCGAGATCTTCCTCTCGACCCCCTACTCGAACGAGGCGCGGCACACGCGGCGCATCGACATGCTCTCCGAGTACGAGACCACCGGCGTGCTCCCGGAAATCCCGGCACACCACCCGCAGCAGGACTGACCCCACCGACCACCGGCCCGGGGGACATGCCTCCCTGGGCCGGTGGTCGCCGTGCGGGTGCGCCATGGCTGGCCGCCGGGTCGGTGGTCGCCTGCGGGTGCGTCGTGGCTGATCGCGCAGTTCCCCGCGCCCCTAAATGCCTGCCCCCGAGCCCCCTGGCCCTCTGGCCTCCGCGCCCCTTGGCGGCTACCGCCGCCTCCTTGGGCAGCGGGGCCGCCCCCCGGGGGCGGGACGGGTGGGCAAGGGGGCGGCCCCCGCGCGGAGCGCACCCCTCACGACCGCACGCCCTCGCGATCGCCCCGCCCCAAGACTCCCCCCCCCCCCCCCGGAGGCCCCCGTGCCCGAAGGCCACACCATCCACCGCCTCGCGCACGAGTACTCCACCCGCTTCACCACCGGCGAACCACTCCAAGTCACCAGCCCCCAGGGCAAGTTCGCCGACTCCGCCGCGCTCCTCGACACCCACCCGCTCACCACCACCGAAGCTCACGGCAAGCACCTCTTCCTCGGCTTCGGCCCCCTCGGCTGGGTCCACATCCACCTGGGCCTCTTCGGCAAGGTCTCGTTCGAGAACACGGCGGCCGGGGCGGCACCGGCCAGGACCGCCCCCAAGGCGGACACCGTCCGCCTCCGCCTCGCCACCCCCACCGCCTACGCCGACCTCCGCGGCCCCACCACCTGCACCCTCGTCACCGACGCCGAGAAGCGGGCCGTGCAGGACCGCCTCGGCCCCGACCCGCTCAGGGCCGACGCCGACCCCGACCGCGCCCGGCGCCGTATCGCCGCGTCCCGCACCACGATCGCCGCGCTCCTCATGGACCAGAAGGTCGTCGCCGGCGTCGGCAACGTCTACCGCGCCGAAGTCCTCTTCCGGCACGGCATCGACCCGTACACCCCGGGACGGGACGTCACCGAGGCCCAGTGGGCGGCGATCTGGCAGGACCTCGTCGAGCTGATGCGCGAGGGCGTCCGGCTCAACCGGATCGACACCGTCCGTCCCGAGCACACCCCCGAGGCCATGGGCCGCCCGCCCCGCCGGGACGACCACGGCGGCGAGGTGTACGTCTACCGCCGCGCGACCATGCCCTGCCACCTCTGCGACAGCGAGATCCGCACCGCCGACCTCGCCGCCCGCAACCTCTTCTGGTGCCCCACCTGCCAGCAGGGAACAGGAAGCCGGCAGGCGTCGGACCGCTAGAACCCGTCAGAACCCGTCAGAACCCGTGCGCCAGCCAAGGCGCCACGTCCGACCCGAACGCCATCGAAGCCTCCGCCACCGCCCCCTCGCGCAGCTCCCGCACCCGCCCGGCCGCCGCAAGCCCGGCTAGCGGCACACCGCCCAGATAGACCGCGCCCAACTCCCGTACGGACAGGGCGATATCGGCCGGGTCCGCGGTCCGTGCGCACACCGCGCCCTTCGCGTCGCCGGTCAGCCGCCAGCGCCCCTCGTTCCACGGGCAGAACGCGTCCTGCACCTCGAACACCACGTCCACCGGCGACCGGTAGGTACGCGCCTCCAGCGCCGCACCCACGTCCACCAGCCGCACGTGCAGCGAGTCCCGCAGCGTCACCGCGCTGCGCCGGATGTCGGTCACCAGGTGCAGCCACGCGTCGTCGGACGGCCGGTTGCGCGCCAGCAGGCTCGACGTCAGGTCGATCTCGCAGAGGAAGCGCCAGAGGGCCGCGTACGCCTGCGGGGCCCGCGGACCGACCGCCTCCAGGTCCTCCAGGACCACGGTCCCGTCGGCCCCCGCCGCGCTCCACTGGGGCTTCACCCGGAACCGCGCGAAGCCCAGCACCCTGCCGTCGGCGTCCGACGCGAGCACGCACTGCAGCGCGGTGGCCCCGTCGCGGTTCTTCTCCGGGTCCAGCAGGGGCACCCGCTCCCAGCCCGGCTGCCGTGCGAGCATCCCCGGCCGCGTCTCCACGGCTCGCGCGTAGATCTCCTCGCACGTCTTCCGTACGGCCTCGTCGGTCACCGGCGCGTACCGCAGTCGTACGTCGTCCGTACCCTCCGGTACCGCGATCCGCACCCGCGAGGTGTCGATCCGGCCCCGCATCTCGAACGTTCCGACCCCGTACCCGAACCGGCCGTAGATCACCGGCTCCGACGCCGTCAGGACCGCGACCGCCTCGCCGCGCGCCCGCACGTCGTCCAGTTGTTGGCGCATCATCGCCGTGAGGATGCCGCGCCGCCGGTGCGTGGCGGCCACGCTCACCATGGTCACGCCCGCGACGGGCAGCGATGCCCCGCCGGGCACCGTCATCCGGAAGCTGAAGGCGCCCGCCGTGCCCACGCACGAGTCGCCCTCCCAGACACCCACCGAACGGTCGAACTCGGTCAGGTCGCGCCACAGCATGCGCTCCCCGACAAACTCCTCCTCGCCGAAGGCCCGCTCCAGCGTCGCGTACCAGGTGTCCCACTCGGCCGGAGTCAGCACTCGCAGTTCCGCAGTCATATGCCATGCCTATCAGCGGCCCGGCATGACAAGCCACTCATTTCGAACGCAATGTCATGGGGGTCCCCCTGCGAAGCAGCCGCGCGGGTGGATAAGGTCCACGGCAATGGGCGGCGCCGTGAGAGTCGATTCGTACACCGCCCGGTGGCGGAAGTCCGTGCACCGGGTGCGCAACGGGCTGCGCCGCTCCGGGGTCGACTACTTCCGCGGCGACGGCTCCGACTGGATCGCGCTCGCCGCCCTCCTGCTCACCGTCCCGGCCATCGCCTTCGGCACGGTCGTGACACCCGTGTGGATCGCCCCCTCGATGCTGGTGCTGCCGATCGTCGCGGGCGGACTGCTGCTCCGCCCGGTCAGCCTGCTGGGGCTGTACGCAGCCGCGGCGACGGCACTGATCATCGAGTCGGTCGTCCTCGGCCCGTACACCCAGGGCCCGGCCAGGGTCACCCCCGGCACCGTCCTCACCGTCGCCGCCTGCGGCTTCTTCGGGCTGGTCATCGCCCAGTTCAGGGCCCGGGTCGGAGTGCCGTGGAGACGCGGCGGCACCATGCTCTTCGACCTGCGCGAACGCATCCGGGTGCAGAGCGCGCTGCCACCGCTCCCCAAGGGCTGGCACCGCGAGATGGCGCTGCGCCCGGCGGGCGGCCAGTCCTTCTCCGGCGACTTCGTCGTGGCCGCCCGTACGAACGGCGGACGCACCCTCGAAGTCGTCCTCACCGACGTCTCCGGCAAGGGCATGGACGCGGGCTCCCGCGCACTCCTGCTGTCCGGCGCGTTCGGCGGCCTGCTCGGCTCGCTGCCGCCGCACGACTTCCTCCCGGCCGCCAACGGCTACCTCCTCCGCCAGGACTGGGACGAGGGCTTCGCCACCTCCATCCACCTGGTCCTGGACCTGGAGACCGGCGAGTACGAACTCCTCTCCGCCGGCCACCTCCCCGCCCTCCAGCTGCACGCGGGCAGCGGCCGGTGGGAGGAGAAGTCCGGCGAGGGCCCCCTCCTCGGTGTCTACGACGGTGCCGAATTCGACCCCGGCAAGGGCGTACTGGCCCCCGGCGACGTCCTGATGCTCTTCACGGACGGCCTGGTGGAGGCACCGGGGCGGGACATCAGCGAAGGCGTCGACCGGCTCACGGGAGAGGCCGACCGCTACGTCGCGGCGGGCTTCGAGGGCGCCGCCTGGCACCTCATCGAAGCCGTCGCCAAGGACGTCAACGACGACCGCGCCCTGTTGCTGCTCTGCCGCAACTGAACAGGCCTTCCGCCGTCTTCCGCCGTCTTCCGCAACGACAGCGCCCGCCGCCACCTCATAGAGGCGACGGCGGGCGCGACAAGCGAAAGCAGCAGGCCGGACGGTCAGTGTGCGGCCGACGGTTCCTTCTCCAGCGATACGCGTTCCGGCGGCAGGTCCTTGTCCCGGCCGGGCAGGATCCGCGCCAGCCGGTGCGACTGCCCGGCGGCCAGCGGCCCCAGCACGGCCAGCAGCAGCACGTACCCGGCGATGAACGGCGAAAGACGCTCGTCCAGCCCGGCGCCCGCCGCCATCGTCGCCAGGATCAGCGCGAACTCGCCGCGGGCGAGCAGCGTGGTGGAGATGTTCGCGGCACTCTGCGCCCCGAACCCGTTGATCTTCGCGGCACTCACCCCCGCGACCACGTTCATCACCAGCGTCACCGCGACGGCGGCCAGTACCGGCCACAGCACCACGGGCAGGTCGCCGGGGTCGATGGACAGTCCGAACGCGAAGAAGAAGATCGCACCGAACGCGTCCCGCAGCGGATGGACCAGCTTCATGATGCGCGGCCCCGAGGAGGTGCTGCCGAGCATCAGACCGACCATGAACGCACCGATCGCGTCCGCCACCCCGAACCACTCGGAGACGCCCGCCACGAAGACGGCGGCGCCGAGGAAGGAGATGACGAGCAGCTCGTTGTCCTCGGTGCCGATGAGCCTGCCGATGACCTTCGTGCCGAACCGGGCCACCAGGGCGAGCAGCAGCAGGAACCCGAATGCCTTCCCCGCGTCGACGGACGCGGCGGCGAGGCTGTCCGCACCGGACAGGATCGGCTGGAGCGCGGCCAGGTACAGGGCGAGAAAGATGTCCTCGACGACGATGATGCCGAGGATCGGCTTGGTCTCGCCGTTCCCGATCCGCCCCAGGTCGACCAGCACCTTGGTGACGATCGCGGACGACGAGATGCCGAGCACACCGGCCAGCACCAGCGCCTCGGAGGTGCCCCAGCCGAGGGCGAAGCCGAAACCGAGCCCCGCGCCGACGTTCAGCGCGAGGTACGCGCCGCCGGCGAGCGCCATCTTGCGCCCGCCCTCTTTGAGGTCGTCCAGATGGAATTCGAGACCGAGGTAGAAGAGCAGCAGGACCAGGCCGAGCGCGGAGAGCATCTCCAGGTCGTGCGGGTCCTTGAGGAGTACGAAACCGGGAGTGTGCGGGCCGAGCAGGATCCCGGCCAGGATGAACAGCGGGATGGTCGGCAGGCCGATCCGGCCGCCGAGACGGGCGAGTACGGCGGCGGCGAGAAAGGCGCCGCCCATGGCGATGAGGGTGTCTGCGTGTCCGATGGGGCCGCTCCTCGTGTGTGGTGGGGCACTGCGCAGCAGGAAAACAAGTCAAGACGGCGTCAAGAAACCGTCAGTAATTAGTTTACCGAACGTTTTACGTCGCAAGTGGCCCGGCCGTCCGGCGACCGCGTACGCAGAAGGGGCCGGGGTGCGTCCGCGCACCCCGGCCCCTTCTGTCCGCCCACCTGCCGACGCGTACCCGTCGACGACCACCGGGCCACGAACGCCCGGCTACGAACCCTTCCGGAACGCCCACGACAGATCCGGCTCCGCCACCACCCGCAGCGCCCGTCGCACCGGCGGCGTGCACAACACCGTCACCAGGGCCACCGCGGCCAGCGTGACCACGATCCGCCCCAGCGGCGTGTCCAGATGGAACCGCTCCACCCACCCCGCGTAGCCCGCGTACTTGATCACGAAACCGTGCAGCAGGTACCCGCAGATCGTGCCGGCGCCCAGCGCCGTGAACCACATCCGCCGCCTGGGCACCCAGGCCAGGAAGCACGCGGTCAGCACCAGCGCCGCACCGAACATCGCGTACGTCATCAGCACCCCCAGCCACCACGGCTGGTCCATCTCCTGCGCACTGTGGTTGCGGTACACCCAGTCCAGCTGCGTACGCGGCACCGCCCAGTACAGGAACACCGCCGACGCCGCGAACACCCCGATCGCCGCCCACCGCACCGACCACCGCTGCACCAGCCGGAAGTGCTCGGGCCGCAGCCGCAGCCCCAGCACGAAGAACGGCAGGAACTGCAGCACCCGCTGCACCGACAACTGCTCGCTCACACCCGGCGTCACCGCCGCGGCCGTCGCGATCAGCAGCGAGATCTGCACCGGCCACCGGATCGCCATGAACAGCGGCGTCAGCAGCCGCCACACGAACAGCGCGACCAGGAACCACATCAGGAAGTACGGCGACAGCAGCCGAGCCGTCACCGGCCCGTCCTCCATGACGGCAAAGAACAGCGCGTACACCGTCTGGAAGACCACGTACGGCACGACCACGCTCGAAACGAGCCGCATCAGCTTGTGCGGACGCATGTCGAAGGTCCGCGAGAAATAGCCGGAGATCAGGATGAAGGCCGGCATGTGGAAGACGTACACGAGCATGTAGAGCGCTTCGGTCGCCCGGCTCCCGGAGAGCACCAGTGGCCACGAGTGCCCCACCGCGACCAGAACGATCGCCAAATACTTCGCATTGTCGAAGTAGGCGTCCCGTCTTCCCTTGCCCGGTGCGGGCGCGGGAGCCTTCGCCGATGAACGGGCGGGCCGCAGCGCCGGTACCGGTTCCTTCAGCGGAGGCAGCGGGGCCCTCTGTTGCGTCTGAGGAGACTGGAGCATTTGAGGCACCCTAGTGGCGCCCGCGACGATCCGTCACGCATCACTGCGCCGCCGCCACGCGCGGCCGGGACGACCGTGCGGCGATTCCGCGACGACCCGGCCGCGGCCCGGCAGCGTACGAGCAGGTGCAGTACAGCCAAGATCACGTCGCGATCCGGCCATCGCGCGTCATGAACAGTGCATCACCCGGCAGTCAGTGGTGGGGTGTTGGTGGCACGATGGCCTAGCGGGGGAAGCACTGGGCCGTGTGTCCCCGGGCCGGCAAGGCGGACCGACCAAGGGTGTGATCAGTTGTGGCCATTTCACTGTCAGTGGTGCTGCTGTTGGCAGTCGTCCTCGTGGTGTTGATACGAGGCGGCTCGCTCAAAGCGGGACCCGCTGTCGTCGCGGTGCTTTTCGGGTTCTTCCTTGCCTCCACCGGCATGGCGGACGACATACAACGATTCCTCAACTCCCTTGCCAGCACCCTGAACAACATCAAGTTCTGAGGTTCGGTACCCGAGCGGGGCCAGGAGCCGGAGTGCGCGGAGAAACAGTGCGCGGAAAAACAAATAAAAGAC
>NZ_JBSGZD010000254.1:0-11737 GCF_053610825.1 Streptomyces sp. NPDC054863
CCATGCCGCTCCAGGGCCTGCTGGTCGCCGAGGCCAACTCCCGGATCCAGAAATACGAAGTGGGGCCGCTGCTCGGCACCCCGGTCGGGCAGATCGTCGGCCGGATGAACTCCGAACGCAGCGTCCAGGCCGTCTTCGACGACCTCACCCGGGGCTTCGAGCGCGCCGTGACCCGCATCAGCCGCATCGCCGGAAGGAGCGAGTGAGCATGTCCGAGCAGCAACCGCCCAACGGCTTCTGGGCCCAGGCCGCCGCCGACCCCGACCGCACGATCCTGATCGCCCCGGACGGCGAGAAGTGGTCGGCCGGTCAACTGGGCGCAGTCACAAATCAGTTGGTGCACGGACTGCGGGCGGCAGGACTGGAGCGGGGCGACGCCTTCGCCGTGGTCCTCCCCAACGGCGTCGAGTTCTTCACCGCCTACCTCGCCGCCTCCCAGGCCGGTCTCTACCTGGTCCCGGTCAACCACCACCTCACGGGCCCCGAGATCGCCTGGATCGTCTCCGACTCCGCCGCCAAGGTCCTGATCGCCCACGAGCGCTTCGCGGCCCAGGCCACGGCCGCCGCCGACGAAGCCGGCCTCCCCGCCTCCCACCGCTACGCCGTCGGCGAGGTGCCCGGCTTCCGCCCGTACCGCCAACTCCTCGACGGACGGAGCGAGTCGGCGCCCGCGGACCGCACTCTCGGCTGGGTCATGAACTACACCTCCGGCACGACGGGACGCCCCCGTGGGATCCGCCGCCCGCTCTCCGGCAGGCTCCCCGAGGAGTCCCATCTCGGCGGCTTTCTCGGCATCTTCGGCATCTCGCCCTTCGACGACAACGTCCACCTGGTCTGCTCGCCGCTCTACCACACGGCCGTGCTCCAGTTCGCAGGCGCCGCACTGCACATCGGGCATCCCCTCGTCCTGATGGACAAGTGGACTCCCGAGGACATGCTCCGGCTCATCGACACCCACCGCTGCACCCACACCCACATGGTCCCCACCCAGTTCCACCGCCTGCTCGCACTCCCCGAGGAGACGAAGCGGCTGTACGACGTGACCCCCATGCGGCACGCCATCCACGGGGCCGCACCCTGCCCCGAGCACGTCAAGCGGGCGATGATCGACTGGTGGGGGAACTGCGTCGAGGAGTACTACGCGGCCAGCGAGGGCGGCGGCGCCTTCGCCACCGCCGAGGACTGGCTCAAGAAGCCCGGCACCGTCGGCAAGGCCTGGCCCATCAGCGAACTCGCGATCTTCGACGACGAAGGGAACCGGCTGCCGCCCGGTCAACTGGGCACCGTCTACCTGAAGATGAGCACCGGAGGGTTCAGCTACCACAAGGACGAGGCCAAGACCCGCAAGAACCGCATCGGTGACTTCTTCACCGTCGGCGACCTCGGCATCCTCGACGAGGACGGTTACCTCTTCCTCCGCGACCGCAAGATCGACATGATCATCTCGGGCGGAGTCAACGTCTACCCCGCCGAGATCGAGGCCGCCCTCCTCGCCCACCCCGCCGTCGCCGACGCGGCGGCCTTCGGCATCCCGCACTCCGACTGGGGCGAGGAGGTCAAGGCCGTCGTCGAGCCGGCCGTCGGTCACGTCCCGTCAGAAGACCTCGCAGCACGCATACTTGCGCACTGCGAGGCCCGACTCGCCGGGTACAAGAGGCCGAAGACCCTCGACTTCATCGCCGCCATGCCCCGCGACCCCAACGGCAAGCTCTACAAGCGCCGACTGCGTGAGCCCTACTGGGAGGGGCACGACCGGGCGCTCTGACCGGCCCTCTCCCGGGCCGGCCGACTTCTCACCCGGGCCGGCCGACTCTCACCCGACGACCGCCGTCGAACCGGCCCCGGCCCGCTGCGACCACAGCTCGACGACCCGGGCGGCAGACGTGCCGATCCCGGTGGGGCCCAGCCACTCGGGCGCCGCCGGGACGGCGGGAGCAGGGTGTGCATTGAGCCGCAACAGGTCCGACTCCTTGTAGCGGTCGCAGCCCTCGTGCCAGGTGAGGATGCCGGACAGCCAGTTCTTCAGCTCCTCCGCGTAGTCCATCAGTACCTTCCTGGCCTCGGCGTCCAGCTTGAACTCGGCGCACAGGTCCGGCAGTTCACTGCCCAGCACATGCTGGAACTCGGCCATCCGGGAGGCCATCAGATCGACCACCACATCCCGTGCCTGTGTCACGCCGCACTGGAGGAAGTGCTGCACCACCACCACGCCGTTGTGCATCTCGCCCTCGAACTCGACCTCCTTCTGGTAGGAGAAGAGGTCGTTCATCAGGGCCGCGTAGTCCATCGCGGAGCGCTCCATCGACAGGAACGGCCGTGACCGGTAGATCTCCTCCGGCAGCGTGTTCCCGTGCGCGAGCCGCGAGAGGCTCATCGTCAGGTCGGAGCCGAAGGTGAAGCGGCGCATCTCGATGTAGTCGATCGGGTCGGGCACCCGGTCCTGCGCCTGGTTGGCGAGTTCCCACAGCCAGCTCGCCGTCATGTCCTCGATCGCCTTGCGGAACTGTTGCCGCGCCGGCAACGCCATCGGGCCCGCGGTGCGCCGCCACAGGTCGTCGAGGCCCCGCTCCAGCGGGGTGATCGGCGCGGGTGTCGGCTCACCCTCGACCGGCATGAACAGCGACAGCCGGTCGTTGGCGGCCTTCGCCCCTGCCAGGTCCAGGGTGCGCCCGTACAGCACCGGGAAGAGATCGTCGCCGTACGTCCCCCAGGCCAGCCAGCCCGAGCTGATGTCCAGCTCGGCGAGCGAGGCGTCGGGGTGGATTCCGGCGGCGCACAGCGGCAGGTCGTACGCCCGGATCTTCTCCTCGCTCCAGACGCCCGAACCGGGCAGCCCCGGCACCTCCTCGTAGAAGCCCATCGCGCGCCCCCAGGCCACGACGTTCTCCCGGGACGCGTCCAGGTGGGGGCTCAGGGTGGTCCTGAACGGCATTCCCAGGTCCGGGATGTCGAGAGGGCCGACCTTGTCGAAGCGGTGCACCGCCACGTTCTTCAGCCGGGCCGGGATGCCGATGGCGAGCGAGGAGAGCAGCTGGGAGGCGGCGGTACCGAGACCGTTCGGCCCAGCCAGTGCGTACGACGACGGGTCGTGGGCGTCGGCGCCCGCACCGTTCATGTACCGGCTGGAGCGCATGTGCCACTCGTGGCCGCCCGCCTGCCAGTCCTGGAGGCCCTTCGCGTACGCGAGGACGTCGAGCCGCTCCTTCGGTCCCACGCCGAACTCCGCGAAGAGCGGCTCCAGTTCGGTGAAGAACGTCGTCTCGAACTGCTGGAGCCGCGAGGTCAGCAGATCGTTGACGGTCTCGGCCGCCTCCTGCGTCGGGCAGTCCAGGAAGGTCTCCATCACCAGGACGCCGTTGGAGAGCTCACCCTCGTCGAGGATCTCGCGCTCGTAACTGAAGAGGTCGTTGCGCAGGTGCACGGCGTCCGAGAAGGAGTCCCGCAACACGCCCATCGGCCGTGAAGCCGCGATCCGCGCCGGGACCTCGGCCCCCGCCGCGTACTCGACGAGCCCCGCCGACCACGGCGCGCCACCCACCTTGCGGCGCATCTCGATGTACTCGATGGGGTTGGAGACGCGCCCCTCGCTGATGTTCATCAGCTCCCACATCGACTCTTCGAGGAGATGCTCGGTGGAGACGGCGAACCGTTTCCGCCAGTCCTCGGACATCGAGGGGCAGGTGCGCCGCCACAGATCGGCGAGACCGGCCTCGACCGCGTTCGTCGGCTCGGGCATCGCCGCCCCCGCCGCCACCGGCATGTACGCCGGCAGCCGGTCCAGGTACGCCTTCGCGCCCACCATGTCGGGGCTGCGCTTGTACAGCTCCACGAAGTGGTCGTCGAAGAAGAACACCCACACGTACCAGTCGGTGACCAGCGCCAACTGCTCGGCCGTGCAGTCGGGATGGGTGTACGCGCACAGCAGTGCGTAGTCGTGACTGTCGAAGTCGTGCTCGTCCCAGATGTCCGAGCCCTCGATCATGACCATCTCGCGCGCCCACGCCTTGGAGTGCTCCCGTGCATGCTCCAGATGGGGATTGAGCCGGGCCGGATGCGGCATGTAGAACTCGGGCAGCCTGAAAGGTTGGGGCATGGTGGAGGAGATCGCCTTCCCTGAACGACAGCATGGATCCGTTCCACGCTAGGCACATGGCCCCGGAAGTGACCGCGACCCCGGACGATCACCACCGAAGGGGTGAATTGTCGCCCGGGGCCGATTAACGATCTTGTGCGTGGTTCAGAGGCCTGCCCGTGTGTGCGGGGCGGATCAGCGCTCCCGGGCCCACACCACCTTCAGCTTCGGGGAGGTGAGGATGTCCCGCTCGCAGAACCGGGATTTCACCCACTTCTCGGCCGAGTACAGCTCGGTCTGGTCGCTGTAGTACGGCGAGGAGGGATTCGACGACTGGCTGTACGTCAGCAGGGTCCTGGCCACCGGGCAGCGCCCGCCGTCCCAGCCCACCGCCTGGAGGTAGCTGGACCCGGTGGTCACCTCCGAGTAGCCCCCGCCCGCCGCGTTCCACACCGGCTCGACCTTGTTCCACACGCCGAGGGACTCGGTGCCGCCGTGGACCGGGATGCGCTGTCCGTTGCGCACGACGAACTGGTTCCGTCCCAGCGGTGCGTCGAGCGCGATCCCCGCCGCCTTCAGCTCCGCGACAGCGCCGGTCAGTGCCGAAGCGAAGCCGGGGGCGGCGGTGTTGAGGGTGTGCGGCGTGCGCACCGGGTCGGCCGGATCGAACGGAACCTTCCACAGCTGCGCCGCCGGGACGGACGCCACCAGCTTCCGCCAGAACCGGTCGAAGAGCAGCGCGCCCCGGCTCCCGGTGTCCATCCTGCGGTCCCACTTCTTCAACACGGCGCAGGCGTCGGCCGGTTCGGCGCCGGTGCACGCCTTCAGGATCTCCGGCAGGGCCAGGTCGGCCGCCGGAGCGCGGTTCGCGAACTGCTGCTTCTGGAGGTCGGCGACGGTGAGCCGCCCCCGCTCCGCCATCGCCGCCACGTCCTCGACCGCGCCCCGGGTACGCATCGAACGCTGGGTGCCGAGGGTGCCGAAGACCCGCTCGTAGCCGGTGATCGGCCGGTCCGCATTGGCCAGCCAGGCACTGTCGTTGGAGTTCTCCGCATACGGGGCGTCCCGCAGCGTCGGCATCTTCGACGGGCCGAAGATCCCCGGCTCCACCGCGTCCTTGTCCCGGCCCAGCGCGCAGTCGCCGCGCGAACCGTCCAGGACCGCCAGGCCCGCCGACGGATACGTGACCTTGCCGAGCGCCGTCGAGCAGCGCTGCGCCAGGTCGTCGGTGATGCGCGGCAGCACCTGGGACTGCGTGAACAGGGATCCGCCCGAGGAGTCGGAGGCGACCGTGTTCACCCACGGCAGGCCCTGGGTGCGGCGCAGCGACTCCTGGATCCCGGCGACGTCGCGGGCCCTGCCGAAGCCGAGCGCGGTGTCACCCGCGCGCAGGTTCGTCGCGTTCGGGTCGTTCAGCGCATACGCCGTCGTGGCGGTCCAGGGCAGCGGGAGCTGCGCCCCGAGACCGGTGACGACCGGCCCGTACCGGGTCCACCACTGGGTACGGGTCACCGGATCGCCGCCCTTGACGGGCACGGTGACGGTCCGCTTCGTCATCCGCTCCCGCCTGCCGTCCACGACGTACACCGTCGGGTCGTCCGGGGCGAGGGTGAGCTGGTGCAGGTTCATGGTGATGCCGGTGGCGACGGTGTGGCTCCACGCGATGCGCGAGGTGTACCCGATCGACGTCGTGGCCGAGCCGATCAGGGAGCCGCCCATCACGTTCAGCTCGCCCGGGATGGTCTGCTGCGACTGCCAGAAGCGCCGCCCGCCCGACCACGGGTAGTGCGGATTGCCGAGCAGCAGCCCCCGCCTGTTCGCCGTCGCACTGCCGCTGAACGCGACGGCGTTGGAGCCCATCGCCGCGTCCGACGTGTCGAAGAACTCCCGCGCGGCCTCGCCCGGGTCCACGGACTGCGCACCCGGGCCCACAGGCTTCGCGGCGGTACGGGCCGCCGCCCCGGCAGGCGGCTGCGCGGCCGTGATGCCGTCCACGCCGCGCCCCTGTCCGCCGAGCACCGAGAACGCGTAGTTCAGCATGTGCACGTCGTCGACGGACACCGGGCGCACCCAGTCCGCGCCCTTGCAGGACGGGTCGGTGACCCTGTTCTTCCTCAGCCACGCGTTGTACCCGGCCGTCCAGCCGCGCATCAGCTCCTTGACCTGCCTGCTCGGTCCCACCGGAGCGGGCCGTGCCACCAGCTTCGCGACCGTGCCGCTGTCGCGCACCCCCTGGAAGTAGAGGTCGCTGGCCAGGTTGGTCGACGCGGACGACAGGGAGCCGTCCGGCTTCCCGTCCGCGCCGAAGTGCCGCGAGCGCTCGGCGCGGACGGTGGTGAAGCCCTCGGCCAGGGTGCAGGCCTGGTCGTTGGCCTGCGCCCAGCCGTTGCCGAAGCCGAGGTCGGCGTAGTCCTTGGCCAGGATGTGCGGGATGCCGTACTCGGTGTATCGGATGACGGCCGACAGGTTACCGCCCGAGGGGTGCTGCTCCGCTCCCCGGGGGTCCGCGGCAGCGGTCGGGGCGAGCGTACCGGCGGCGGTGAGCAGGGCCAGTCCGGTGACGGCGAGGGTTCTCGTACGGGTCCGGAGGGACAACGTGCCTCCCAACTGAGCGTCGACAAAAGGTAGTTGTGGCGTGCAACGTGATGTCACGTGCCACTCAGTCATTACCGCCCGGTACCTGTCAACATCCCGAGCGGTATGCGGTTCCCTTGATTTGCGGCGCACCGGGCCGGAGGATCACGCCATGACGACACCAGGGACCTCCGCCCTCCCCGACGCCCTCCTGGACGGCACCGTCGACGGCGTCCTGCGCCGCACCGCCCTGCGCGTTCCGGGCCGCACCGCGCTGTGCTACCGCGACCGCAGCTGGACGTACGCGCAACTGGACGAGGCGGTCGGTACGGCCGCCGCCCACCTGCGCCACTTCCGGGGCCTGGAGGACGGCGACCGGGTCGCCACGTACGGCCACAACTCCGACACGTACCTCATCGCCTACCTGGCCTGCGCCCGCGCAGGGCTGATCCACGTCCCCGTCAACCAGAACCTCACCGGCGACGACCTGGCGTACATCCTCGACCAGTCCGGCACGTCGCTGGTGCTGGCGGACCCGGACCTCGCGGACCGCGTGCCCACGGGCTTCGAGACGGTCCCGCTGCGCGACGCGCCCGGCTCTCTCCTGGGGGTCCTGGACACGCCGGTCCCGTACGAGGCGCAGCGCGACCCGAACGAGCCCGTGCAGCTGCTCTACACCTCCGGCACCACCGCCGACCCGAAGGGCGCGGTCATGACGCACCGCGCCCTGGTGCACGAGTACGCCAGCGCCGTCGAGGCACTGGATCTCGCCGAGACCGACCGGCCCGTGCACGCGCTGCCGCTCTACCACTCCGCGCAGATGCACGTCTTCCTGCTGCCCTACCTGGCGGTCGGCGCGGAGAGCACCCTCCTCGACGGACCGGACGCGGGTGTGCTCTTCGACCTGGTGGAGGCGGGCCGGGCGGACAGCTTCTTCGCACCGCCGACCGTGTGGATCGCCGTCGCCAACCACCCCCAGTTCGCCACCCGCGACCTGGGTGGGCTGCGCAAGGCGTTCTACGGTGCGTCGATCATGCCCGTGCCGGTCCTGGAGCGGCTCCGCGCGCGCCTGCCCGCACTGGCCTTCTACAACTGCTTCGGGCAGAGCGAGATCGGCCCGCTCGCCACCGTGCTGCGCCCCGAGGAGCACGAGGGGAGGATGGATTCCTGCGGCCGGCCGGTGCGGCACGTCGAGGCGCGCGTCGTCGACGAGCAGGGCCACGAGGTACCGGACGGCACGGCCGGGGAAATCGCCTACCGGTCACCGCAGTTGTGCCTCGGCTACTGGGGGCTGCCGCAGGAGGGCGTCTTCCAGGACGGCTGGTTCCGCTCCGGCGACCTGGCGGTCCGCGACGGCGAGGGCTACTTCACCATCGTCGACCGGGTCAAGGACGTCATCAACTCCGGGGGAGTGCTGGTCGCGTCCCGGCAGGTCGAGGACGCCCTCTACACCCACCCCGGCGTCGCCGAGGCGGCCGTGGTCGGACTGCCGGACGAACGGTGGATCGAGGCCGTCACCGCCGTCGTCGTACCGCGCGACAGGGAACTGACGGAGGATCAACTCCTGGTGTACGCACGGGAGAAGCTCGCCCACTTCAAGGCGCCAAAGCGGATCCTGTTCGTGGACGAGCTGCCGCGCAACGCGAGCGGGAAGATCCTCAAGCGGGAGCTGCGCGACCGGTTCAGCTGAGGTCCGGGCGCGGGGTCGCTCGGGCCGACGGGTCGCTCGGGCCGACGGCTCACTTGGATCGACGGGTCACTTGGGCCGCCGGTCCACGATCCGCTTGAACTTGCCCACCGACCGCTCCAGCGTCCCGGGGTTCATCACCTCCACCTGGACCGACACCCCGATGCCGTCCTTCACCGCCGAGCACACGCTCCGGGCGGCGGCCTCACGTGCCTCGGGCGTCGCGTCCGCACGCGCCTCGGCCCGTACCGTCAGACAGTCCATCCGGCCCTCGCGGGTCAGCAGCAGCTGGAAGTGCGGGGCCAGCGCGGGGGTGCGCAGGACGATCTCCTCGATCTGGGTGGGGAAGAGGTTCACCCCGCGCAGGATGACGAGGTCGTCGCTGCGGCCGGTGATCCGCTCCATGCGGCGGAAGTTCCGTGCCGTACCGGGCAGCAGGCGGGTCAGGTCCCGGGTCCGGTAGCGGATCACGGGCATCGCCTCCTTGGTGAGCGAGGTGAGGACCAGCTCGCCCTCCTCGCCGTCCGGCAGCACCTCGCCGGTCAGCGGGTCGACGACCTCCGGGAAGAAGTGGTCCTCCCAGATGTGCAGCCCGTCCTTCGTCTCCACGCACTCCTGCGCGACCCCGGGGCCGATCACCTCCGACAGGCCGTATATGTCGACCGCGTCGATCGCGAACCGCTCCTCGATCTCTCGGCGCATCTCCTGCGTCCACGGTTCCGCACCGAAGATGCCGACCTTGAGGGAGGTGGCGCGCGGGTCGAAGCCCTGCCGCTCGAACTCGTCGAGGAGGGTGAGCATGTAGGTCGGCGTCACCATGATGACTTCGGGCCGGAAGTCCTGGATCAGCTGGACCTGGCGCGCGGTCATTCCGCCGGACGCCGGAATGACCGTGCAGCCGAGCCGCTCGGCGCCGTAGTGCGCACCGAGCCCGCCGGTGAACAGGCCGTAGCCGTAGGCCACATGGACCTTGTGGCCGGGCCGCCCCCCGGCGGCCCGGATCGAACGGGCCACCATGTCGGCCCACATCGAGAGGTCGTTCTCCGTGTAGCCGACGACCGTCGGGCGGCCCGTCGTACCGCTGGAGGCGTGGATGCGGCGCACGTCCTCCTGGGGGACGGCGAACATCCCGAAGGGGTAGTTGTCGCGCAGGTCCGCCTTGGTGGTGAAGGGGAAGCGGGCGAGGTCGTCGAGCGAACGGCAGTCGTCGGGGGTCAGGCCCGCCGCGTCGAAGGCCGTCTTGTAGTGCGGCACGTTCGCGTAGGCGTGCCGCAGGCTGCTGCGCAGTCGCTCCAGTTGCAGGACCTGGAGCTCCTCGCGGCCGAGCCGCTCCGCCGCGTCGAGCAGAGCCTTCATGGATCACACTCCCGTTCCTCGCGCACCGCACGCGTGCACGGTGCCCACGCACCCCAAAGCGGACGACCGATCATTCGGTCGTGGTGCGTCCGGAGTCAGTAATTCAGCACCGACGGGTTTCTGACAAGGGGGCGGACGGTGCGCGATGCGGGTCTCCAGGGTGTCCCGGCAGCCCTGACACCGAGAAGCACCCCAAAATGCTGGGTATCGGTTGATCAAGGAAGAACCGGAGCGAAGGCGAGTACCTCAGAATGCAGCGTCGAATCCGCAGGACCACCCTCAACGTGTTGCTGACGGTGACCGGAGCGGTGGTGCTGGCCGCGTGCAACGACGACGAGCCCGCACCCACCGTCACCACCACCGTGACCGCGCCCGCCCCGACCGTCACCGTGACCGCCACCCCGACCCTGGCCGCGACCCCGCCCGCACCCCCGACCCCGACCGCACAGGCCGCGGGCAAGCCCGACGTCGTACTGACCGGGGACCCGGACGCGGCGGGCAAGGAACTGCAGCGGCTGAAGAAGACCGGCTGGTGGAACCCCGACAAGATCGAGTACGCGGACGATCCGGTGACCGCGCTCCAGCAGTTCGACAGGTGGCTGAGCAAGGGATACGTCGCACCGGGCGGCGGCTGGACCCCGGCGGGCGAAGCGGCGGTGGAGGCGGCCAACGACGGCGGCCCGGAGCTCTAGACAGACCCCCCGGGGTGCAGGACGCCCCGGATTCAGGGATGCATGAGGGTCGTTCACCTGTTTGGATGACCCTCATGCCGATCTTCACCGCGCCCGACGGAACCCGACTCGCCTACCGACAGGTGGGGGAGGGCGAACCGCTGATCTGTCTGCCCGGCGGTGCGATGCGCGCCGGTGCGTACCTCGACGACCTCGGCGGGCTGAGCGCCCACCGGCAGCTCGTCCTCCTCGACCTGCGCGGCACCGGCGGGTCCGCCGTCCCGGACGACGAGGACTCCTACCACGTCGGCCGCCAGGTCGCCGACGTCGAGGCGCTCCGCGCCCACCTCGGCCTGGACCGGATCGACGTACTCGCACACTCGGCGGGCGGCAACCTGGCCATCCTGTACGCCGCCGCCCACCCGGAGCGGATCCGCAGCCTCGCACTGATCACCCCGACCGCCTGGGAGGCGGGCGTCCCGATCGAACCGGAGGACCGGCTCGCCGCGGCGCGGCTGCGCAAGGACGAGCCCTGGTTCGAGGAGGCGTACGCCGCCTACGAGGCGCTGCTCGCCGGCCGGGAGCCCGCGGCCTCCATCGACCCCTTCTTCTACGGCCGCTGGGACGAGACGGCCCGCGCGCACGCCGCGCTGGACGCCGAGCAGACCAACGCGGTCGCAGCCGCCCGCCACATCGACCCCGCCCGGGTGGACGCACCCGCCGTCCGTACCGCACTGGCCGCGCTCGACGCACCCGTACTGGTGCTCGCCGGAGATCTCGACGGCGTGCCCGCTCCGGCGAAGGCCGCCGAGATCGCCGCCCTCTTCCCGCGCGGCGAGGTCGCCGTCCAGCGCGGCGCCGGACACTTCCCCTGGCTCGACGACCCGGGCGGCTTCGTCCGTACGGTCGCCGCTTTCCTCGACCCCTCGGTGCACGGCGTGCGCCTGCCGGGCGGCAACCGGATCGCCTACCGCACCTGGGGCGACCCGGCCGCCCCGCCCGTCGTCCTGCTGCACGGGCGCTCCTCCGACAGCACCGGCTGGACGGACGTCGCCCAGGCCCTCGCCGCCACCCGCCGGGTGTACGCACCGGACTCCAGGGGACATGGTCTGAGCGACTGGCCAGGCGGCTACGGGTACGGACAACTGATCCAGGACGTACGGGACTTCCTCCACGCGCTCGGGCTCGACCGGGTCGCCCTGGTGGGCCACTCGATGGGCGGGGCGGTCGCGCTCCAGGTCGCGGCGGCGGAACCGGACCGGGTGGGCAGGCTGCTCCTGGAGGACCCGCTGCCGCCGTTCCCGGTGGACCCGCCGCGCCCTCCGGCGCCGCGCCCCGCACCGGAGGAAGAGCGTGCGCTCGGCTTCGACTGGGAGG
>NZ_JBSGZD010000255.1:0-11703 GCF_053610825.1 Streptomyces sp. NPDC054863
GGGCACCGGTACGCGCGGCCCGCCGGGCCTTGACGTGAGCAGACCGCTGGCCTTGGTGCGAACGGACCGCTGGGCCTTGACGTGAGCAGACCGCCGGGCCTTGACGTGAGCAGACCGCCGGGCTTAGTGCGAACGGACCGCTGGGCCTTGGCGCGAGCGGGCCGCTGCGGCGAACGACCCTCAACGCAGACCGTCCCGGCGCAGACCGTCCCAGTGCGGCCAGGCCGGCCCGGGCCCGGCAGGCCGGTCGTGGCTCAGTCCTCGCCGGGCCGGTCCGCCCCCTCCGCGCCTTCCGGGCCTCCCGCGCCTTCTGCCCCCTCGGCGTCCTCCGGGTCCTCCGCGTCCGGCTGCTGTACGTAGCGCAGGACGCCCCACATGGCACGCTCGCCCGGGTCGTCCCGCTCCGCACCCGCACCGGGACGACCGGCTTCCTGCTCCGCATCCGCTGTCGCGCCACCCGCCGCACCACCCGCCGCGCCCGACGCCACGCACGCTGCCAGCTCCGCGTGCAGCGCCGCCCCGTCCGTGCCCGACCCGATGAGCACGAGCTGCGTCAGCCGCTCCTCGTCGCTGCCCCACGGCTCCGGGTAGAACCGCAGGAACCGGCCCACCGCGTGCACCGCGTACCGGTTCCGCGCGTCGGCGGCGCCGAAGTCGACGTACCCCTTGATCCGGTACAGCCCCTCGGGCCGGCCGTCGAGGAAGCGCATCAGCCGCTGCGGATCCATCGGTGCGGCAGACACGAATTCCACGCTCGCGTACGCGGCGTGCAGGTGCGCGCCGTGCGCTCCTTCCCCGCCCTCGGCCTCCGCCCGCAGGTCCTCGAAGCTCAACTGCCATCCGTCCGCGCGGTGTTGTGCTTCGGTGCGACGGTCGAAGAGCACCTCCGGGTCGATCCGCCCGTACTCCGCGGCGATCACGGTCCCGCTGCCGAGCCCGCTCAGCTCGTCCCGCAGCCGTGCGAGATCGCTCTCCCCCACCCGGTCCGTCTTGTTGAGCACCACCAGGTCGGCGATCGCCAGATGCCGCGCGATCTCCGGGTGCCGCTGCCGCGTCGCCCCGAACTCGGCCGCGTCCACGACCTCGACCAGACCCCCGTACACGACGTGCGGGTTCGCACTGGCGAGCAGCATCTTGACCAGCTCCTGCGGCTCGGCCAGCCCGCTCGCCTCGATGACGATGACGTCCATGCCCGCGCCGGGCTCCGCGAGCTTCTCCAGGTACACGTCCAGCTCACTCGCGTCCACGGCACAGCACAGACACCCGTTGCCGAGCGAAACGGTCGAATCCCCGAGTTGCCCGGCCACCGCCATGGCATCGATTTCGATCGCCCCGAAGTCATTCACGATCGCCCCGATCCGGGTGCCGCGACTCCGCTTGAGCAGATGATTGAGCAGGGTCGTCTTCCCCGATCCCAGGAATCCTGCGAGGACGACGACCGGAATCTGTTGCCTGGACATGGTCCTGATCGTAAAGGAGCTCCGGCGCACACCGCCGACCTCGCGTACGCCCTTTCCGTCTCGCATATGAGTGGGTCAAGCCACATCGAGGACGAACTACGCGCATATGCACGCCACTTGCGGATCGGTGAAGCCCTCCTGCGGTTCTGGATGCTCAGCCGGGTGATGAGAATGAGCCCCCGCTTCGGGCACGGAACGCCGATTCGCCGAGCTCTTCGACTCGGCACGCGCACCGGGCGCCCCGCCCGTGGGCGGAAATCGGCGACGCTGTTCCGGATGTCGGTGTTCCGCGGAGCCCCACGCACCGCCCGAACCGGGCTGCACCGCAGGCGACCAACGGTTGTTGGCCCTCTCCACCGGGAATGCTCAATACGGCGCGCGCAGTCACGACACGTGCCTCCGTGCGCCTCATTTCCGCCTCCCGCCGATCGGAGCCGCTCGGCAGTCTGGGAGGCGGTCGCACAGTCAACGACCGCCCGCCCGCACCGCATGTCCGGTCCCCCGGTGCTCGGTGAACGGTCGCCTGTGAATTCGGGGGTGGGTGCATGACAAAGCAGGGACATCGCCACCTGCGGGACGTCGCCGCAGGCCTCCTTTTCAGTGCGGCGGTCGCCGCACTGATGGCGCAGCAGAGACAGTTCCACCACCGGGCCCTGCTGATAGAGAAGCACCACCTGCACTCGGAGTTGCTGTACAGGGCCATGGACGACCCTCAGCTCGCCGAAGTGCTGGACACATACGAGTCGGACATCTCGCCGGAGCACCACCGCCAGTTCCTTTACGCCAACATCGTCTACGGCAACGTCCTGCACTACTGCCGTATCGGCATCATGAACACCGACGAGGCTCTGGGGCACATGCGGGGAATCTGCCGCAGCCGCGCCTTCCGTGACTTCTGGGATGCCACCCAGCATCACCGGGACAGCCTTCCGGCGGATTCCCAGGAGGCCAGGCTCGGTCAGCTGGTCGACCCGATCGTCACGCGTGCGAGTGAGCAAAATGACAATTGGTGGGTCACTTGAGTCACCTCACGCCCATTCGGCTCACCGGTGTGACATGGAACACTCCATTCGGCTAGGTTGTGGCCCACTCGACGCAGAGTGGGCCCTGCGATGTCCCACGCGCGCGGGCTGCCAGCAACCGTCCCGCCCCCGTCCGTCGTAGGGCATAGCACCAACTGGATCCCTGTTGAATATTCTGAACATCGTCCGCAGGATTGGCGCATCCCCCAGGGCCCGGGGCAGCGCCTCGGGACAGACCTGCCCGGACATCTTCGAGCTCAGCGACGGCAACTTCGCGGTCATCGGCACGGAATCGACCGCCTCGCTGGACGACAAACTTCCGCCGGACGCGGGTCGCGCCGATTACGAACGCATCGTCGTGATCAGCAGGGAGACCCTCATCAGAGCAAAAGAAGACATTCCAGACGTATAGCCGTTGGCTGCAAGCTCCGGGCGGCCCGTCAACCCGACAGAGGCGGCAGGCCGCCCGGATGTCTCCCCTACCGTTTGCGTTTATGCGCATCACCTGGCCGCAGCGCGTCGTCTCCCAGTTCCTGCTGATGCAGCTGGCGATCGCCACCGGCGTCACCGTTCTCGCCACCGGGCTCTTCCTCGCCCCGCTCGGCGCACAGCTCGACGACCAGGCGATGCGGCGGGCACTGGCCATCGCCCAGACCACCGCGTCGCCCCGCACCGCCGGTCTGCTGCTGGGCTCCCCCGCCGAACCCGGCGGCCCCGTACAGGCCGAGGCCGAGCGGATCCGGCGGGCGACCGACTCCGAGTACGTCGTGATCATGGACCGGCGCGGAGTCCGCTGGTCGCACACCGCGACCACCCAGATCGGCCGGGTCGTCTCGACCGACCCGAGCGACGCCCTCGCGGGGCGCGAGGTGATGGAGATCGACAGCGGTACGCTCGGCCGCTCCGCCCGCGGCAAGGTCCCGCTGCGCGACCTGCACGGCCGGATCGTCGGGGCCGTCTCGGTCGGGATCGAGTACGACACGGTGCGCGGACGACTGCTCGCCGCGATCCCCGGGCTCCTCGCCTACGCGGGCGGCGCACTCGCGATGGGCGCACTCGCCGCCTACCTCATCTCCCGCAGGCTCCAGCGGCAGGTCCACGACCTGGCCTTCTCCGACATCGCGGCGCTGCTCACGGAGCGCGAGGCCATGCTGCACGGCATCCGGGAGGGCGTCGTGGCACTCGATTCCGGGGGCAGGGTGCGGCTGATCAACGACGAGGCCCAGCGGCTGCTCGGAGTGGGCGGCGAGGCCACCGGCCGCCCGCTGGACGAGGTGCTGGGCGCGGGACGCACCGCCGACGTGCTGACGGGCCGGGTGTCGGGCGAGGACCTGCTGACCGTACGGGGGCCGCGGGTGCTGGTCGCCAACCGGATGCCGACGGACGACGGCGGAGCGGTGGCCACCCTGCGCGACCGCACCGAACTGGAGCAGCTGGGCCGGGAGCTCGACTCGACCCGGGGCCTGATCGACGCCCTGCGCGCCCAGGACCACGAGCACGCGAACCGTCTGCACACCCTCCTGGGCCTGCTTGAGCTGGAGATGTACGAGGAGGCGGCCGAGTTCGTGACGGAGGTGGCCGGAGTGCACCGGGCCACGGCCGAGCAGTTCACGGAGCGCATTCACGACCCGCTGCTGGCCGCACTGCTGGTCGGGAAGGCGACGGTCGCGGCGGAGCGTGCGGTGGTGCTGCGGCCGGCCGACGGGACGCTGCTGCCCGACCGGCTGGTGGATCCGCGCGGGCTGGTGACGGTGGTCGGCAACCTGGTGGACAACGCGCTGGACTCCGCGGCCGGTTCGCCGGATGCGTTCGTCGAGGTCGCCCTGCACGCGCGGGGGCGGGAGGTCGTACTACGGGTGACGGACAGCGGTGCTGGAGTGCCGCCCGCGCAACGAGAGTTGATCTTCACGGAGGGCTGGTCGACGAAGGCGCTACCCGCGCACGGCAGGCGCGGTCTTGGGCTTGCGATGGTACGGCGGCTGGCCGAGCGGCAGGGCGGGAGCGCACGCGTGGGGGAAGCACCGGGCGGAGGCGCCGAGTTCACCGTCGTACTACCGGAGGCACTGACCGGTCCGACGGTACGGGAATGAGGCCGCCGCCCCCGCTGTCAGACCGCCCCCGCCCCCAGTGTCAGACCGCCCCCGCCCCCGTGAGCGACCGCACCTCCGTCTCCGCGTGCTTGGCCTCGTCCGGCGGCTCGGACGAGGTGACGGTTCCCAGCCAGCCCGCCAGGAAGCCCAGCGGAATCGAGACGAGGCCCGGGTTCTGCAGCGGGAAGAGCTGGAAGTCGGCGCCGGGGAAGAGCGATTCGGGGCTGCCGGAGACGACCGGTGAGAGCAGCACGAGCAGCACGGCGGGGATCAGTCCGCCGTATACCGACCAGACGGCCCCGCGCGTCGTGAAGCCGCGCCAGAACAGCGAGTAGAGCAGCACCGGCAGATTCGCGGAGGCCGCGACGGCGAAGGCCAGGCCCACCAGGAACGCCACATTGAGATCGCGGGCGAGCAGGCCCAGGGCGATGGCCACCACCCCGATGCCACCCGCGGCGACCCGGGCGACCGCGACCTCGCTGTACTGCTTGGCCCGCTTGCTCCTGCTCCGCAGCGACGCGTAGAGGTCGTGGGCGACGGAGGCCGAGGAGGCCAGGGTGATGCCTGCGACGACGGCGAGGATCGTGGCGAAGGCGACCGCCGCGACCACGGCGAAGAGAACCGTTCCGCCAGTGGAACCCGCACCGCCGCCCAGGTCGTGGGCGAGCAGGGGGACCGCCGTGTTCCCCGCGGCGTTCGACGCCCGTACCCGGTCGGAGCCGAGGACGGCCGCCGCGCCGAAGCCGAGCACGATGGTCATCAGGTAGAAGCTGCCGATGAGCCCGATCGACCAGACCACCGAGCGGCGGGCGGCCCGCGCGGTGGGCACGGTGTAGAAGCGCGACAGGATGTGTGGCAGGCCCGCCGTGCCGAGGACCAGGGCGAGACCGAGGCTGATGAAGTCGAGGCGCGCGGTCCAGTCCCCGCCGTACCTGAGGCCCGGTGCGAGGAAGTCCTTTCCGTGGCCGCTGCGGTCGGCGGCGGTGGTCAGCAGCTGGTTGAAGTCGCCGTGGAAGCGGACCAGGACGAGCACGGTGAGGGTGAGCGCACCGGCCATCAGCAGCACGGCCTTCACGATCTGGATCCAGGTGGTGGCCCGCATGCCTCCCAGAGTCACGTAGATCACCATCAGCGCGCCGACGCCGATGACCGTCCAGGTCTGGGCGGCCCCGCTGCTGCCGCCGAGCAGCAGCCCGACGAGAGAGCCCGCGCCGACCATCTGGGCCACCAGATAGAGAACGGACACGGTGACCGAGGAAGTTCCCGCCGCGATCCGCACCGGGCGCTCCCGCATCCGGGAGACGACCACGTCGGCGAGGGTGAACCGGCCGCAGTTGCGGACCAGTTCGGCGACGAGGAAGAGCACGACGAGCCAGGCCACCAGAAAGCCGACGGAGTAAAGCATGCCGTCGTACCCGTAGAGGGCGATGAGGCCGGAGATGCCGAGGAAGGAGGCCGCGGACATGTAGTCGCCTGCGATGGCGAAACCATTTTCCATGGGCGAGAACAGCCGGCCGCCGACGTAGAACTCCTCGGCCGATCCGTGCCGGTTGCGGCTGACCCAGGTGGTGATCGCCAGGGTCGTCGCGACGAACGCGCTGAACAGCAGCAGCGCCAGGGTCTGGTGTCCCTCGTTCACCGTGCGGACCCCCCGGTCGGGCCGGGCTGCACGAAGGACCTGGTCATCCTGGTCAACTCCTGGGTGTCCCAGCGCAGTTCGAGAGCGGCGCGGTCCCGGCGGAGCCTGGCGTGCCGGGCGTAGGCCCAGGTCAGCACGAAGGTGGAGAGAAACTGCCCGAGCCCGGCGACCATGGCGACGTTGACCGCCCCGGCGACCGGGCGGGCCATCAGCGCGGGCGCGGTGGTCGCGGCGACGACGTAGACGATGTACCAGGCGAGGAAGGCGAGGGTCGCGGGGACGACGAACCGCCGGTAGCGACTGCGCACTTCCTGGAAGGCGGCGCTGCGCTGCACCTCCAGGTAGATGTCGGCCGCGCTCTGTTCGTGCTCCGGCGCGGCGGGCACGGGTGGCGCCGTGTGCGCCGAGGCGCCCGCGCCGTCCAGTTCGCCCCAGCCGGAGGCGAGCGCGTTATACCACGGGTCGTCGAACCGCATCGCTGCGGCGTCGCGCCCTTCGTGCTTCTCCACGGAACAACTCTCCTTGTCCGCGGCCGGATCGGTCCGCGCGCCCCAGGATGGGCAGACCGGAAAGATCCCCGGATCGGCAATCCCCTCTCTTCACCCCATTAGGTGACGCCCGCACCCGGTGCACCTGCGGCGGGCGGCCTGACGAGACCCTGCCGGTAGGCGTACCGCACCGCCTGTGCGCGGTCGCGCACGCCGGTCTTCGCGAAGAGGTTGTTGATGTGCGTCTTCACCGTGGCCGGGCCGATGTGCAGGGCCCGCGCGATCTCCCCGTTCGGCAGCCCCTCCGCGATCAGCACCAGTACCTCGGCCTCCCTCGGGGTGAGCCCGTCGGGAAGCTCGTCGGGGCCTGACACCTGCGGCTCGGGCGCGGTCACCCGGTCGAGGAGGCGCCGCTGAACCCCCGGCGACAGCCCGGCCTGCCCCGACATCACGTCCTGCACCGCCCGTACGATCTCTTCGCCGCCAGCGTCCTTGGTGAGGTAGCCGCGGGCGCCGGCCTGGAGGGCAGGAAAGAGCCAGTCGTCGTCGGCGTACGTCGTGAGCACCACGACCTGCGTCGAGGGGTGCCGGTCGCGGATCCGCCGGGTCGCCTCCACTCCGTCGCAGCGGGGCATCCGCAGGTCCATCAGGACCACGTCGGGCGCGCGTGCGGCGACCAGCGCGACGGCCTCCTCGCCGTCCCCCGCCGAGCCGACGACCTCGATGCCGGGCAGCAGTCCCAGCAGCAGGACGATGCCCTCCCTCACCATCGCCTGGTCGTCGACGACCAGCACCCGCACCGCTCTGCCCGTCACGCCCTCGGTCCCGTTCACACCGGCATCCGCAGTCGCACCACGAACCCCTTCCCCTCCTGGCCCGCCTCCAGCGTGCCACCGAGCAGTTCCGCCCGCTCCCGCATTCCCAGCAGACCGTATCCGGCGCCCGTGGCGGCCAACTCGCCGCGTGCGTCGGGCCGGCCCGAGTCCCGTACCTCCAGGGCGACTTCGCCGGGCGCGTACGCGAGCAGGATCCGGACCTCGGCCCCCGGGGCGTGCTTGCGGACGTTGGTGAGGGCCTCCTGGGCCACCCGTCGCACTGCCTGCGAGGCGTCCGCGGTCAATTTCCGCCGCTCCCCCGACACTTGGACCTCGGCCCGCTCCACGGCCCCCAGCTCCCGCAGATAGTCCTCGACGGGCACCATGTCCCCACGGAGCGCGGAGAGCGCCTGACGGGTCTCTGCGAGCCCCTCACGGGCCATCCCTCGCGCGGCGACGACCCGCTCCAGCACTCCGTCGCGGAACGCGCCCTGCGGCTCCCGCTCGATCAGCAGCCGGGCCGCCTCCAGGTGCACCATCTGCGCGGAGAGGCTGTGAGCAAGGACGTCGTGTATCTCCCTGGCTATTCGGGCCCGTTCGGCGAGGGCTGCCGACTCGGCCTCGGCGACGCGGGCGGCCCGCTCCTGCGCGAGGAGCCGGAAGCCGGAACCGCGCGCCTGGGCGTCCAGTCGCAGCATGTACCCGATGACCAAGACCCCACAGGTCACCACCACCTGCTCCCTGAGGCCCACTTCACCCAGCAGCGCGTGGGTGCTCACGACCGTCGCTCCCACCGGCAGACCCACCGACAGCGGCAGCCGCACCACGGCCTGTATCCCGCAGATGATCAGCAGGATGGCCCCGGGGTCCGGCGCCCCCACCAGATACGCCCCGGCGGCCAGCAGCACCACCGCGCCGAGCACCCCGAGCGAGGGCAGCAGGCGGTGCCTCACGGTCTGCCGGTCGTACAGCTCGGCCGCTCCCGTGACGGCCACCAGCGCGAGCGGCGGCACCACTGCGGCGACTCCGCCGAACACCCGGGAGGCGTACGCCTCCCAGAGGATCCAGAGGCCCATCCCGAGCCACAGGGCGATGTCGATCGCCATCCGCACCCGGGGCACCCCGAGTCGCGACAGCTCCTCCTTGGAGGGCCAGGCGGTGAATCCGCCGCTCGACTGCGTCGTCTGCGATCCCATGCCGTCGACATTACGGATCGGCCGGGCGTTCCGGATCGGAGCGTGGGTGGAGCTTGTCGCTCCACCCACGGGTTGACTCCGACCGTCGGCCCCGGCCGCCGCCGCCTCGCCTTCGCGCAGGTCAGGCGTCGATGCGCGACCTGTCCAGCGTGGCCGCGGCGCTGGTGATGAACTCCTTGCGCGGTGCGACCTCGTTGCCCATCAGCAGGTCGAAGACCTGCTCGGCGGCTTCCAGGTCGCCGATGTTGATCCGCCGCAGCGTGCGGAAGCGCGGGTCCAGCGTGGTCTCCGCCAGCTGGTCCGCGTCCATCTCGCCGAGGCCCTTGTACCGCTGGATGTCGTCCTTGTACCGGACGTTCTTGCGCTGGAACTCCAGCAGGGTCTGGCGCAGCTCGTTGTCCGAGTACGTGTAGACGTACTTGTCCTGGCCCTTCTTGGGCTGGACCAGTTCGATCCGGTGCAGGGGCGGAACGGCGGCGAACACCCGTCCCGCCTCCACCATCGGACGCATGTACCGCTGGAAGAGCGTGAGCAGCAGGATGCGGATGTGCGCGCCGTCGACGTCGGCGTCGACGAGGAGCACGATCTTGCCGTACCGCGCCGCGTCGATGTCGAAGGTCCGGCCGGACCCCGCTCCTATGACCTGGATGATCGCGCCGCACTCGGCGTTCTTCAGCATGTCCGAGACGGACGCCTTCTGAACGTTGAGGATCTTGCCGCGGATCGGCAGCAGCGCCTGGAACTCGGAATTCCGGGCGAGCTTTGCCGTACCGAGCGCGGAGTCCCCCTCGACGATGAAGAGCTCGCTGCGCTCCACGTCGTCACTGCGGCAGTCGGCCAGCTTGGCGGGCAGCGAGGACGACTCAAGGGCCGTCTTCCGGCGCTGCGCGTCCTTGTGCTGGCGGGCCGCGATGCGGGTCCGCGCGGCGGCGACGATCTTCTCCATCACCGAACGCGACTGCGCCTTGCCGTCACGCTTGGTGGACGTCAGGAAGCCCTTGAGCTCCTTGGCGACCACGTTGGCGACGATGCGGGTGGCGGCGGAGGTGCCGAGGACCTCCTTGGTCTGGCCCTCGAACTGCGGCTCCGCGAGCCGTACGGTGACGACCGCCGTGAGGCCCTCCATGGCGTCGTCCTTGACGACGTCGTCCTCGGCGACGCGCAGCAGCTTGGCCGAGCGGAGCGACTCGTTCACCGTCTTGGTGAGGGAGCGCTCGAAGCCGGAGATGTGGGTGCCTCCCTTGGGGGTGGCGATGATGTTGACGAAGGACTTGACCGTGGTGTCGTACCCGGTGCCCCAGCGCAGCGCGATGTCCACGGCCAGTTCGCGGGTGACCTCGGTGGGCGTCATGTGGCCGCGCTCGTCGAGGACCGGGACGGTCTCCTTGAAAGTGCCCGTCCCGCTGAGCCGCATGACGTCGCAGATCGCCTTGTCCTGCGCGAGGTACTCGCAGAACTCGCTGATGCCGCCGTCGAAGCGGAACGTCTCTTCGCTCTTGCCGACGCCCTCCAGGTCCCGCTCGTCGCGGACGACGATGGTGAGGCCGGGGACCAGGAAGGCGGTCTGACGGGCACGCTGGTAGAGCGTCTCCAGGTTGAGCTTGGCGTCCTTGAGGAAGATCTGCCGGTCCGCCCAGTAGCGCACGCGGGTGCCGGTACGGCCCTTGGGTACCCGCTTGCCCTTGCTGAGCCCGTTGCCCGGGTCGAAGGGTGCGTCCGGTCCCGACTCGGTGAAGATGCCGGGGACACCGCGGCGGAAGCTGATCGAGTGCGTGACGCTGCGGTCGACCTCGATGTCCAGACGGGCGGAGAGCGCGTTCACCACGGAGGCGCCCACGCCGTGCAGGCCGCCGGAGGCGGCGTAGGAGCCGCCGCCGAACTTGCCGCCGGCGTGCAGCTTGGTCATGACGACCTCGACGCCGGACAGCCCCGTCTTGGGCTCGACGTCGACCGGGATGCCGCGGCCGTTGTCCTGGACCTCGACCGAGCCGTCCTCGTGCAGGACGACTTCGATGCGGTCGCAGTAGCCGCCGAGGGCCTCGTCGACGGAGTTGTCGATGATCTCCCAGAGGCAGTGCATCAGGCCACGGCTGTCGGTGGACCCGATGTACATGCCGGGGCGCTTGCGGACCGCCTCAAGACCTTCGAGGACGAGCAGGTGCCGCGCGGTGTAGTTGGAACCGTCACGGTCCGCGCCGCTCAGCAGTGCGGTGGACGGGACGGTCGTATCGGCGGTCACGCGGTTCGCTCCTCGCTGAATTTCAAATGGGCCCCGATGGGGTACGGGGTCGGCGTCGGTCGCCGCTCAGAGGGTAACGGGGCCTGGTAGAGCGGTTGTCACGCCACCCTCGGGAAAACTCATGCTAGTCCAGAGACGTACAGGTGTTCGATCCCTCGTTGGAGTGAAGCACATGTCACGTTCCCTTCCGGGCATGAACCATTTAGGCTCCGGGCACGTCCTCATCAACAAGCCGGCAATCCAGCCGGTCGGACTCCCACCAAGACAATCCAGCAACGCGAAACCGTAAAGCGACGCAATACGGCTCATTCGCCGCCAACCGGCAACAGACAACCACTCCGGAAGACCTTCGGAAGAAGTTTCAAGGAAAAGCCACGAGCGGGAACGTTTTCGGCCTGGTTGGATGTTGACCCTGGTACGACAGCTCGTCGAGCTAGAGAAGAGGCGACGTGACTACTGTTCTGACCCCCGCGAGCCCCCTGACGGCCGCTGACCGATGCGACCGCTGCGGCGCCCAGGCATACCTGCGCGTTCTCCTGGCCAGCGGCGGCGAACTGCTCTTCTGCGCCCACCACGGTCGCAAGTTCGAGCCCGAGCTCAAGAAGATCGCTGCGGAAATACAGGACGAGACGGACCGGCTGACGGTCTCACCCTCGTCTTCGGAGGACGACGAACACTGACGCCCTGAGAGCGTCCACGACGAGCCAAGGACCGGCGCCAGGCGGTCGACGGGCGGCTTCCCCCGGGTGTGCGG
>NZ_JBSGZD010000256.1:0-11663 GCF_053610825.1 Streptomyces sp. NPDC054863
GCACCTGCGGTCCAGGTGGGCGTCCAACCCGCCGCAGCGCGGCGTGCACTGGATCAGCGGCATCGAGCTGGGCATCCGGCTGCTGTCCTGGGTGTGGATCCGCCGGCTGCTCGACGGCTGGCCGGGCGTGGCCGCCCTGTTCGAGGGCAACCCGGTGGCGCTGCACCAGATCTGGCACCATCAGCGCTGGCTGGCCGCCTTCCCCAGCCGGGGTTCTTCGGCCAACAACCACGTCGTCGCCGAGGCGGCCGGGCAGTTCGCCGCGGCCTGCGCGTTCGGGTGGTTCCCCTCCTCGGCGCGCTGGCGGGCCGACGCGCTGCGCTCGCTGGAGCGGCACCTGCGGAGCAACACCTTCCCCTCCGGCCTCAACCGCGAGCTGGCCACCGAGTACCACGGACTCGTGCTGGAGCTCGGCCTGGCCGCGGTGGCGGAGGCGGACGCCGCAGGCGTGCCGGTCCCCGCGTCGGTCCGGCTGGTGCTGCTGCGGATGACCGACGCGCTCGCGGCCGTCGTGGACGGCAGGCTGCGACCGCCGCGCCAGGGGGACGCGGACGACGGGCACGGTCTGGTCGTGGACGGTCCGGGCACCGACCGCTGGGCCTCGCTGCTGGCCACCGGGGAAGCCGTGTTCGGCAGGCTCGACTGGTGGCCGCCGGTCACGGGCACCGATGTGCGCACCCCGCTGCTGGCCGCGCTCGTCCGGCCGTACCCGAAGAACGGAACCGCACCGGCGGTGGCCCGCCCGGCGAGCCGCCCGGCCCACTTCACCGACGCGGGGCTCACCATCCTGCGCGGCCCGGAGGAGATCTGGTGCCGCTGCGACGGCGGTCCGCACGGCTTCCTGTCCATCGCCGCGCACGCCCACGCGGACGCGCTGTCCGTGGAGGTCCGGCACGACGGGGTCGATGTGCTCGCCGACCCGGGGACGTACTGCTACCACGGGCAGCCCGAGTGGAGGCAGTACTTCCGGTCGACCCTCGGCCACAACACGCTGCAACTGGACGGCGGTGACCAGTCCGTGTCCGGCGGCCCGTTCCTGTGGACCCGGCACGCCCGCAGCCGCGTCCTGGTCGCGGACGCATCCGGCGCGGGCGTGGCCCGCTGGTGCGCCGAGCACGACGGATACCAGGGCTCCGTGCACCGCCGCCGGGTGGAACTCAACTCCGCGGCAAAGGAGTTGCGGGTGGTCGACGAGGTGCGCGGCCCGTACAGGACCGCGCGGCTGGCCTTCCACCTCGGCCCGGCGATCACCGCGGATCTGGTGGAGAACCGGGCAGAGCTCACCTGGACCCGCGACGGCGAGGCCCGCTCCGCCGTACTCGATCTGCCGGAACAGCTGTCCTGGCGGGCACACCGCGGCGAGGGCGGCCCTTCCCCAAGCTCTTCGACCAGGGGAAACCCCATTCTGGGCTGGTACTCCCCCGGCTTCGGGCGCAAGGAACCCACCACCACGCTGGTCGGCACCGCCCTCCCTCGACAGCACAGCGCCGGCGGCACCGCGCTGTCCGGGGAGTTCACCACCGTACTCAGGTTCCGGGGCTAGGGGGACGCGTGGGGATCAAGTGGCGGTACGGGGCGTTACCGGCGGCGCCGCTGGTGCTGGTCCTGCTGGCGGCGACCGGCTGTACGAGCACGCCGGACGGGCCGGCGAAGCCGAGCGGTACGTCCTCCGCGGCCGGGGCGTCGTCCGTCTCCGGAGCGCCCTCCGCGTCCGTGGCCCGGGTGTGCGCCAAGCCCGAGGCCGGGCCGGCGAAGGCGCCGGCGGGTGCGGTGACGGTCGACCCCGCGGTCGTCGGTGACCTGGCCAGGAAGACCGAAAGCAGTCCTGCGCGCACCACGTTCTGGCTGCGACCGGGCAGGCACACGCTCGTGCCGGAGCAGTACGCCCAGGTCATCCCCAAGAAGGGGAACCGCTACCTCGGCGCGCCGGGCGCGGTGCTCGACGGCCGCAGGACCAACCAGTACGCGTTCGGCGGCGAAGCCACCGACGTCACCATCCGCCACCTGACCGTCCAGGGATTCGTCGCGCCGCACGACGAGGGCGTGGTCAACAACAGCTCGTCCGACGGGTGGGTGATCGAGCACGCGACGATCCAGAACAACTCGGGCGCCGGGATGATGGCCGGTGCCCGCCAGCAGGTTCGCGCCAGCTGCCTGCGCGACAACGGCCAGTACGGCATGAACGCGTACAAGAAGGGCGACTCCATCCGCGGTCTGGTGGTCGAGGGCAACGAGGTCGTGGGCAACAACACCGGCGACTGGGAGAAGCAGAAGCCGGGCTGCGGCTGCACGGGAGGGATCAAGTTCTGGGCCGTCAACGGCGCCGACATCCGCGGCAATTGGGTGCACGACAACCGCGGAGCCGGGTTGTGGGCGGACAACAACAACAACGACTTCCTCTTCGAGAACAACCTGTTCGAGGCCAACGACGGCGTCGCCCTCATGTACGAGACCAGCTACAACGCGGTCATCCGGAACAACACGATGCGGCGGAACAACTGGGTCGAGGGCGGCGGTTCCGCCAAGCGCGGCGACAACTTCCCGTACGCGACCGTCTACGTGTCCGAGGCCGGCGGCGAACCACGGATCCGGGCCCGCACGGACAAGATCGAGATCTATCGGAACGTGCTGGAGAACAACTGGAACGGGATCACCCTGTGGGAGAACTCCAACCGGTTCTGCAACAGCCCGGCCAACACCTCGACCGGATACTGCACGTTGCTGGTGAAGGACACCAAGCGCTGCGCGCAGCCGGCGATCGCCACCGCGCCGCTCTACGACGACTGCCGGTGGAAGACCCAGCGGGTGGACATCCACGACAACCGCTTCGTGCTGGACACGTCCGTCGTCGAGTGCACGACGGAGTGCGGACGCATGGCGGTGCTGTCCAACTACGGCACCTATCCGGACTGGTCGCCTTACAAGGCCAAGAAGGTGTCCCAGGCGCTCCTCCACAAGCAGCACAACCGCTGGCGCGACAACGTCTACCGCGGACCGTGGAGCTTCGTCACCGACGACCCGGGCCGGCAGGTCGACTCCCAGCAGTGGCAGGACGCTCCGTTCCGGCAGGACGCGGGCAGCACCTTCGCCCCGCAGGCCGGTGGCTGAGATGGGAGCGGACCTCGTACGCGGTGGGCCACCGGGCGGACCGGACACGACGGGCGGAGCCGAGACGGCGCGCGGAGCCGGTGCGGCGGGCGCCCGGCCCGGCGCCGCACCGCGTCCCGTCGGCACCCCGAAGACCGTCGGGGTGGCCTGGGCGCTGCTGGGCCTCAACGTGCTCGGCTCCGCCGGGGCGCAGACCATCTTCCCGCTGCCCCGCTCCCTCATCCAGATGGTCACCATGGGCGCACTGGTCGCCGCGTTCGCCCTGGCGCTCGCGGTCAACCTCCGGCTGCGCATCCGGGCGAGCGCCTTCCTGCTCCTGCTCACCCTGCTGCTGGTGCCGAGCGTGATCTCCAGCGCGAACCTGGAGTCCGGGTTCGGCGCGCTGTTCCGGTGCGCCCGGCTGGCTCTCTTCGTCGGCACGCTGTGGCTGCTCAGCCGCTGGTGGGACGGCAGCCTGACGTTCGTACGGAGCCACATACGGATGTACTTCGTGGTGCTCGGCACGGCGGCCGTCGGCCTGGTCCTCTCACCGGGCGCGGCCATGCCCGAGCTCTACGGCGGGCGGCTGGTCGGCGCGTTGTGGCCGCTCACCCCACCGCAGATCGGACAGTACGCGGCGGTGATCACCGGGCTCACCGTGCTGCTCGTGCTGGGCCGCAGGACCACCCGGGGCAGCGCGGCGCTGGTCATCGTGCCGTCCCTCGTCCTGCTCGCGCTGACCCATACCCGGACGGCCACGATCGGCCTGCTCGTCTCGTTGGTCCTGGCGATCGGCTCGCTCGCCCTGACCAGCGCCGCCGCCCGCCGTTTCTTCGCCTGGGCGGTGCTGTGCGCCGCGGTGGCC
Organism: Streptomyces sp. NPDC054863; assembly: GCF_053610825.1. Lineage (NCBI taxonomy): Bacteria > Bacillati > Actinomycetota > Actinomycetes > Kitasatosporales > Streptomycetaceae > Streptomyces > Streptomyces sp. NPDC054863. The sequence continues at coordinate 3,953 of NZ_JBSGZD010000256.1, forward strand.
GCGGTGGGATTCGCCTCCGCGCTGCAGGCGTGGTTCCTGCGCGGACAGAGCCAGGAGTACTTCACCAGCCTCACCGGCCGGGCCAAGGTCTGGGACGCCCTGCTGGCGGCCCCCAGGACCGGCTCGGAACAGCTCTTCGGCACGGGTCTTGGCGACAAGTCGTTCGGCGGGCTGCCGATCGACAACAGCTGGCTGGCCGTTTACGACGAGCAGGGTCTGACCGGCACCGCCGTCGTGGTGGCGATGTTCCTCGTGCTCGGCGGCGTCGCGTTGCTGCGGCCACCGTCGCTGCCGAGGGCCTGCGCGATCTTCCTGATCAGCTACGTCGCGATCTCGTCGTACACCGAGGCCGGTCTCGGCGACGCCTCGGCGTACCTGCTGCACCTGGCCCTGGCCGCCTCGCTGCTTGCGGCACCTGCCGCGGCCACGCCGCTCCCGGCGCCAGCGACCCCTCGACCACATGTGCCCCGATGGGCCCGGAGGCGATTTTGAGCATGCACGTCATCGTGGTGCACAACCGTTACTCCTCGGCGCAGCCGAGCGGGGAGAACAGGGTCGTCGACCAGGAGGTGGAGCTGCTGCGCGCGGCCGGCCACCGGGTCGAGCTGTTCGAGCGGCGCAGCGACGACATCGCCGCCCGGTCCCTGCCGGGCAAGGTCGCGGTGCCGCTGCTCGTGCCGTGGAACCCGGCGGTCCGCGCCGAGCTCGCCGCCCGGCTCCGCGCCCCACGCCCCGACGTGGTGCACGTCCACAACGTCTTCCCCCTCCTGTCGCCCGCGGTGCTGGCCGCCTGCGCCGACGTCGGCGTGCCCGCCGTCGCCACGCTGCACAACTACACCCAGGTCTGCCCGCCCGGCACGCTGCACCGGGACGGCAGGCTGTGCACCGAGTGCGTCGGGTCGGCGGCGTCGCTGCCCGCCGTCCGGCACGGCTGCTACCGGAACTCCCGGCTGGCGACGGTGCCGCTCGCGGTCGGCCTGCTCGTCAACAGGCGGCGGTGGTGGTCCGGCGTGGAGCGGTTCTTCTGCATCTCCGCGGCGCAGCGCGAGCTCCTGGTGCGGTCCGGCATGCCGTCCGAACGGCTGGCGGTGAAGCACAACTTCGTACCCGACCCGGGCGCCCGCCGGGAGGGCCCGGGTGAGCACCTGCTCTTCCTCGGCCGGCTCACGGAGTCCAAGGGCGTGCGGCTGCTCATGGCCGCGTGGGACGAGGTCGCGGCGGGCGGCGGCGTCGGCGTGCCGCTCGTGCTCGCCGGCGCGGGGCCGCTGGAGGGAGAGGTGACCGCCTGGGCGGCGGGCCGGGACGACGTGCGGTACGTCGGCCTGTACGACCCGGACCAGTGCCGGCAGGCCGTCGCGCGGTCGGTCGCCGTGGTGGCTCCCTCGATGGCCAGGGAGACCTTCGGCCTGGTGGCCGCGGAGGCGATGGCTGCCGGGGTCCCGGCCGTCGCCGCCGGTCACGGCGCCTTCGCCGAGCTCGTCGAGGACGGGGTGACCGGGCTGCTGCACCGGCCGGGCGACGCCGTCTCGCTCGCGTCCTGCATACGCCGGATCGCGGCGGAGCCTGCCCGCAACCGGGAGATGGGCCGGGCGGCCAGGCGCCGTTACGAAAAGGACTTCAGCCCGGCCGTCGGTCTTGAGCGCCTGGTGGAGGGGTACCGCACCGCGATCGCGGGTCGGTCCGGCGGCGCGGACGGCGCGCCGCCTACAGGGAACACACACGCCGGCCCGCGGCGGAGCACCCGCCCGGGCAGGGATGGGGGCAGTAGATGACAGGATGCCGACTCTGCGGCTCGGCGGCGCTGACCAGCGTCGTCGATCTCGGGGCGACCCCGCCGTGCGAGAGCTTTCTCGCCGCGGACCAACTGGACCGGCCGGAGCCCGCCTACCCGCTGCACCTGCGGGTCTGCACCGACTGCTGGCTCGCGCAGATCCCGCCGCTGATCACGCCGGAGGACACGTTCAGCGAGTACGCGTACTTCTCCTCCTTCTCGACCTCCTGGGTGGAGCACGCGCGCACCTTCGTCGCCGACGCCGTACAACGGCTGGAGCTCGGCCCCGACGCCTTCGTGGTCGAGGTCGCGAGCAACGACGGGTACCTGCTGAAGCACCTGGTGGACCGCGACGTCCGCTGCCTGGGCATCGAGCCGTCGGTGAACGTCGGCGCCGCGGCGCGGGACGCGGGGGTGCCCACGCTCACGGAGTTCCTGAGCCCGGACACCGGTGCGGCCGTCCGTGCCGAGCACGGCCCGGCCGACCTGGTCGTGGCGAACAACGTGTACGCGCACATCCCCGACGTCGTCGGGTTCACCCGGGGACTGCGCGCCCTGGTCGCCGACGACGGCTGGGTCTCCATCGAGGTGCAGCACCTGCTGACGCTGATCGAGGAGAACCAGTACGACACGATCTACCACGAGCACTTCCAGTACTACACGGTGGCGTCCGCGATCCGGGCGCTCGCCGGCGGTGGACTGGCCCTGGTGGACGTGGAGTTGCTGCCCACGCACGGCGGCTCGATCCGGTTGTGGGCGCGCCCCGCAGAAGTGGCCGGTGAGCCGTCCCGCCGGGTGGCCGACGTCCTGGACCGGGAGAAGGCCGCCGGGCTCCAGGAGCTGTCCGGGTACACCGAGTTCTCCGCCCGGGTGGCCAAGGTACGCAGGGACCTCCTGCGGTTCCTGATCGATGCGGCCGAGCGCGGCGAGAGCGTCGTCGGCTACGGCGCCCCGGGCAAGGGCAACACCCTGCTCAACCACTGCGGCATCCGGCCCGACCTGCTCGCGTACACGGTCGACCGCAACCCCTACAAGCACGGCAGGTTCACCCCGGGCAGCCGCATCCCGATCCTGCCGCCCGAGCAGATAGCGGCCGACAAGCCGGACTACGTACTCGTCCTGCCCTGGAACCTGCGGGACGAGCTGATCGAGCAGTTGTCCTTCGTGCACGAGTGGGGCGGCCGGCTGGTCTTCCCGATTCCGGAACTGAGCATTGTCGAGGTCACGCCGTGAAGGAGTTCGCAGCATGAAGGTCGTACTGTTCTGCGGCGGTTACGGGCTGCGCATGCGCAACGGAACCTCCGACGACGTGCCCAAACCGATGGCGATGGTCGGCCCCCGGCCGCTGATCTGGCACGTCATGCGCTACTACGCCTACTTCGGGCACACCGAGTTCATCCTGTGCCTCGGGTACGGGGCGCACCACATCAAGGACTTCTTCCTGAACTACGAGGAGACGACGTCCAACGACTTCGTGCTGCGGGGCGGGCGGACCGAGCTGCTGTCCACGGACATCGCCGACTGGACGATCACGTTCGCGCAGACCGGCATCGAGTCGCCGATCGGGGAGCGGCTGCGCCGGGTGCGCCACCACCTGGACGGCGAGGAGATGTTCCTCGCCAACTACGCCGACGTGCTCACCGACGCCCCGCTGCCGGAGATGATCGACTCCTTCGCCGGGCGTGACGCCGGGGCGTCGATGATGGTGGTGCCGCCCCAATCCTCTTTCCACTGCGTCGAGTTGGGCGAGGACGGCCTGGTGGGGGGCATCACCGCGGTGAGCGACATGCCACTGTGGGAGAACGGCGGCTACTTCGTGCTCCGTCAGGAAGTCTTCGACCACATACCCGAGAACGGCGACCTGGTCGCCGACGGCTGCGGTCAACTCGCCAAGCAGGGACGCCTGGTCGCGCACCGGCACCGCGGATTCTGGAAGCCGACCGACACGGTGAAGGAGCGGGCGGCGCTCGACGAGGCGTACGCGCGCGGCGACCGGCCGTGGGCCGTGTGGGAGCGGAACGGCGTGGGGGCAGGCGCGTGATCCGGCTCGGGGCCGGGCCGCTGGACCGGATCGTCGCGGTGGGCGCGCACTGCGACGACATCGCCATCGGCGCCGGCGGCACGCTGCTGACGCTGTGCCGTGCGCGGCCGGGTGTCCGTATCGACGCGCTGGTGCTCTCCGGCGGCGGCACCGAGCGGGAGCAGGAGGAGCAGGCCGCGCTCGCCGCCTTCTGCCCGGGCGCCGACCTGCGCCTGACCGTGCTCAAGCTGCCGGACGGCCGGATGCCCGCGCACTGGGACGAGGCCAAGGCCGCGGTCGAGGAGCTGCGGCTGCAGACCGAGCCGGATCTGGTGCTGGCCCCGCGCACCGAAGACGCGCACCAGGACCACCGCGCCCTGGCGCAACTGCTGCCCACCGCGTTCCGCGACCACCTCGTGCTCGGCTACGAGATCGTCAAGTGGGACGGCGATCTCGGCCGGATGGGGGCGTACCAGCCGCTGTCGCACGAGGTCGCCGAACAGAAGGTGCGGCTGTTGCAGGAGCACTACCCCTCGCAGCGGCACCGGCCCTGGTACGACCGGGAAGCCTTCCTCGGACTCGCACGGATCCGGGGCATCGAATGCCACGCGCGCTACGCCGAGGCGTTCGCCGTCACCAAACTCACTCTCAATCTGGGGGACTGAACCTTGCGCGTACTGCTGACCGGACACCAGGGCTACCTGGGCACCGTGATGGCCCCGGTCCTGGAAGCCGCCGGGCACGAGGTCGTAGGACTCGACGCCGGACTCTTCGCCGACTGCGTGCTGGGCCCGCCGCCCGCGGACCCGCCGGGGCACCGGGTGGACCTGCGCGACGTCACCGCCGACCACGTGGCCGGGGTGGACGCCGTGATCCACCTGGCCGCACTGTCCAACGACCCGCTGGGCTCCCTCGCCCCGGACCTCACCTACGACATCAACCACCACGCGTCCGTACGGCTGGCCCGGCTGGCCCGCGACGCCGGGGTGAAGCGTTTCCTGTACGCGTCGACCTGCTCGGTGTACGGCGCCGCCGGCGGCGGGGACCTGGTGACCGAGGACGCCCCGCTGCGCCCGGTGACGCCGTACGCGGAGTCCAAGGTGCGGGTGGAGGACGACCTGCACGCACTGGCCGACGACGGCTTCAGCCCGGTGTACATGCGCAACGCCACCGCCTTCGGTCACTCGCCCCGGCTGCGCGCCGACATCGTGCTGAACAACCTGGTGGGCCATGCGCTCCTGTCGGGCGAAGTCCTCGTGCTGTCCGACGGCACCCCCTGGCGTCCACTGGTGCACGCCGGCGACATCGCCCGGGCCTTCGCGGCCTCGCTGACCGCGCCCCGGGAAACGGTGCACGACCGGGCGTTCAACATCGGCAGCGAGGTCAACAACGTCACGGTCGCCGAGATCGCCGAGCAGGTCGCCGAGGCGGTGCCCGGCGCGAAGGTCGTGATCACCGGGGAGAACGGCGCCGACCCGCGCTCCTACCGGGTGGACTTCGCCCGGTTCCGCGCCGCGATCCCCGGCTTCGACTGCGAGTGGACGGTGAAGCGGGGCGCGCTCGAACTCGCCGACGCCTACCGGAAGTTCGGGCTGACCCGGGAGGACTTCGAGCGGCGTTTCACCCGCCTCGCCGTGCTGCGCGCGGCGTCCGAGGCCGGCACGGTCGACGACACCCTGCGCTGGCGCCGATGACCGCGCCCGGCGAGCAGATGCACGCGCTGGTGGAGCGGCTGTACCCGCTGTGCCGGAGCATCACGGGCGACGGGGTGCGCGCCACTCTGGAGATCGTCGACGAGTACCTTCCGCTCCAGGTCCACGAAGTGCCGACCGGGACGCAGGTGCTCGACTGGACGGTGCCGCAGGAGTGGAACATTCGGGACGCGTACATCGCCGACGCCGCGGGCAACCGGGTCGTCGACTTCGCCGCGTCCAGCCTGCACGTGCTCGGCTACAGCGTGCCGGTGTCGAGGACCATGCCGCTTTCCGAGCTGCGCGCACACCTGCACACCCTGCCGGACCAGCCGAACCGGGTGCCGTACCGCACCAGTTACTACACGCCCCAATGGGGGTTCTGCCTCGCCCAGGACACCTTGGACGCGCTGCCGGAGGGCGAGTACGAGGTGCGCGTCGACTCCACGCTCGCCGACGGCCACCTCACCTACGCCGAGCACGTGGTACCCGGGCAGGTCCCCGACGAGGTGATCGTCTCCTGCCACGTCTGCCACCCGTCGCTGGCCAACGACAACCTGGCCGGGATCGCGGTGGCGACGTTCCTGGCCAGGGCGCTGGCGGAGCAAACGCCCTACTACACCTACCGGTTCATCTTCGCGCCCGGCACCATCGGGGCGATCACCTGGCTGGCGCGCAACTCGGAGCGGATCGAGCGCGTCAAGCACGGCCTGGTGCTGGCCTGTGCGGGCGACCGGGGCCAACTGACGTACAAACAGAGCAGACGCGGCGACGCCGAGATCGACCGGGTGCTGCGGCACGTGCTGGAATCCTCCGAACGCCCGCACCGGATCACCGAGTTCACCCCGTACGGCTACGACGAGCGGCAGTTCTGCTCGCCCGGGTTCGATCTCGGCGTGGGCTCGCTCAGCCGGACCCCGTACGCCGGATACCCCGAGTACCACACCTCGGCGGACAACCCGGACTTCGTCACCCCGGAGGCGATGGCGGACACCCTCGCCGTCTGCCGCGAGGCGTTCGCCGTGCTCGACCGCAACCGGTGCTACGTCAACCTCAGCCCTTACGGCGAACCGCAGTTGGGGCGGCGCGGGCTGTACGACTCGCTCGGCGGACGCAGTGACGCGAAGCAGGCGCAGCTGGCGATGCTGTGGGTGCTGAGCATGTCCGACGGCGCGCACAGTCTCCTGGACGTCGCCGAACGGGCGGCGCTGCCGTTCGCCGCCGTCGCCGTCGCGGCCGAAGCCCTGCACGGTGCCGGGCTGATCAAGGCGTGAAGCCGATGACCACCGAGGGGGAGAAGCCGACGAGAGAGGCGGGCCGGGACGGGCGGCCACGGCCGTCCGCCGGGCGGGCCATGGCCGGGCGGCTGTCCTGGGGGCTCGCCGACCAGGCGGCCTCCAGCATGACCAACTTCGCGGTGGGGCTGTACGTGGCGCGCTCGCTCGGGCTGACCGCGTTCGGCGTGTTCAGCCTGGCCTGGCTGACGTACGGCCTGGTGCTCAACGTCGCCCGCGGGCTGGCCACCGATCCGCTCGTGGTGCGCTTCAGCGGTGTGCCCCAGGCGTCCTGGCGGACGGCGGCGGCCCGGTCGACGGGGGCCGCGCTCGGCGTCGCCGCCGTGCTCGGCGGGCTGTGTCTGCTGGTCGGTCCTGTCGTCGGCGGCCCGGTGGGGACCGCCTTCGCGTGTCTGGGCGTGGTCCTGCCGGGGCTGCTGCTCCAGGACGCCTGGCGGTTCGCGTTCTTCGCCGCGGGCAGCGGGCGCAAGGCGTTCGTCAACGACCTCGTGTGGGGCGTCGCGCTGGTCCCGGCCATGCTGGTCGCGGCCCGCGTGGGCACCGTGGCGGCGTTCGTGCTGGCCTGGGGTGCGTCCGCCGCGGTGGCCGCGCTCTTCGGCTGCTTCCAGTCCGGCATCCTGCCCCGGGCGACGCGCTCCCTCGGGTGGCTCCGCGAACAACGGGACCTCGGATTGCGGTACTTGGTCGAGAACGTCAGCCTCAGCGGCGCGGCCCAACTGCGGGCGTACGGACTCGGCGGACTCGTCGGAGTCGGTGCGGTGGGCGCGATCCGGGGCGCGGAGCTTCTGCTCGGCCCGTTCCTGGCCCTGCTGATGGGCCTTTCGCTGGTCACCGTCGCGGAGGCGGCTCGGGTCCTGCGGCAGGCCCCGAGCCGTGTCGCCCGGTTCTGTTTCCTGCTCGGCGGCGGGCAGGCCGTCGCCGCGCTGCTGTGGGG
>NZ_JBSGZD010000257.1:0-11634 GCF_053610825.1 Streptomyces sp. NPDC054863
ACATCCACATGGCCGGCCTCACCGGCCTGGACCTCGCCCGGCTGCTCGCCGGGTTCGCCCGCCCGCCGCTGATCGTCTTCGTCACCGCCCACGAGGGCTTCGCCGTCCAGGCCTTCGACCTCAAGGCCGTCGACTACGTCCTCAAGCCGGTACGCCGCGAACGCCTCGCCGAAGCGGTGCGCCGCGCCGCCGAGGGCACCGCGGCCACCCGCGACGCCCAGCCGGGGAAGAGCCAGGTCGCCGCCCCCGCTCCCGCCGCCCAGGACCAGATCCCCGTAGAACTCGGCGGCATCACCCGCTTCATCCCCATCGCCGACATCGCCTACGTCGAGGCGCACGGCGACTACGCCCGCCTGCACACCGTCACCCCCACCGGCTCCGGCCCCACCACCGCCGGCACCGGCCACCTGGTCCGCATCCCCCTCTCCGCCCTGGAGGAACGCTGGGCCTCCCGCGGCTTCGTCCGCATACACCGCCGCCATCTCGTCGCCCTCGGCCGGATCGAGGAACTCCGCCTCGACGCGGGAACGACGACCGTACGCGTCGCCGACGCCGAACTCGTCGTGAGCCGCCGCCACGCACGCGAGCTCCGGGACCTCCTGATGCGCCAGGCCGGACGGGGCTGACCGCCGGGCCGTGCGCCGGGCCGGCACCGGGCCGAGCACCAGGTCGGCACCGGGCCGAGCACCAGGCCGGCACCAGGCCGTGCACCCTGCCCACGACCGCCCGGCGCTCCCGCCGCACCGTTCGCCGACGCACGGCAGCCGCAGGGCGACCGGCACCCGGCAGCGCCGCCCGCCACCCCGGATCCGCACCTACCCTGACCCTCAACCACAGGGTGAGGGAGCCGGATGTCCGAAGTAGAAGCGCTGCTCGCCGAACTCCGCGAGCTCCCCGGAATCCACCCCTCCGCGCCGCACGAGCTCGACGTGCTCCTCCGTCGCGTCAAGAGCGCAGCCGGCCGCTGGGCCGATGTCCTCTACGAGGTCCAGGAGTCCGCACAGCTCTTCGCGACGCCCCGCACGGCCGCCGCACTGGAAGTCGCCTTCCGGCGGGCGGAGCAGTCGTACGTGGAACTGGAGATCGCCCTCAACGACGCGGGTCCTCACACGTAGACTCCAGCCTCCTGCACGTACGAGCACGCGTTCGAGGCCGAGAGCGGCACGACGCACCACGAACCCTCCGGAGCCCACCCCATGCCCACAGCCCCGCGCCCCCGTCGCGAGACCGTGACCGGTGTGCCCCGCGGGAATCCCAAGGGCCGCGCACCCGGGTACGCACCCGCCCGGTCGGAGATCAGCGAGCAGACCACCCTCGGTGCCACCTACGTCCGCTCCCTGATGCGCAGTCAGCTGCGCACCGCGCTCCTCGGCCTCGGCATGCTCGCCCTGCTCGTGGGCGCACTGCCGCTGCTCTTCCTGCTGCCGCGCGTGCTGACCGGGGCGCCGCGCACGCCGGGCCCGTACCTCTGGGTGGCGCTCGGCGTCGTCGTCTACCCCCTCATGTGGCTCATCGCCCGCTGGTACGTGCGCCGGGCCGAACGCAACGAGCGCGACTTCCGCGGGCTCGTGGAAGGCCGCTGACGGACCTTGAACGCGGAACAGCCATGAACCACACCTACGCCGTCACGGCCGTCACCCTCGTCGTTCTCGTCACCCTCCTCATAGGCGCCCTCGGCCTGCGCATATCCCGCACCACCTCCGACTTCTACGTCGCCTCACGCACCGTGGGACCCCGGCTCAACGCCGCCGCGATCAGCGGCGAGTACCTCTCCGCCGCCTCCTTCCTCGGCATCGCGGGACTGGTCCTGCTCCAGGGGCCCGAGATGCTCTGGTACCCGGTCGGATACACCGCCGGATACCTCGTCCTGCTGCTGCTCGTCGCCGCCCCGCTGCGCCGGTCCGGGGCGTACACGCTCTCCGACTTCGCCGAGGCCCGGCTTGAATCGTCCCAGGTCAGGCGGCTGGCGAGCCTCTTCGTCGTCGGCATCGGCTGGTTGTACCTGCTGCCCCAGCTGCAGGGCGCCGGGCTGACCCTGGAGATCCTGACGGGGGCGCCCGAGTGGGTCGGCGGGCTGGTCGTCGCGGTCGTGGTGACCGGGGCCGTCGCCGCCGGGGGCATGCGCAGCATCACCTTCGTACAGGCCTTCCAGTACTGGCTGAAGCTGACCGCGCTGCTCGTACCGGCACTGTTCCTGCTCGGCGCCTGGTGCGGGGACGACGCCCCGCGCGCCCGCTTCGACGCACCCGCCACCTTCCGCGAGCACACGTCCGTCCGGTTCCAGGAGACGGTACGGATCGAACTCGACAGGACGCTCACCCTGACCGTGTCGGGGACGGTCGACGACCGGACGTACGACGAGCGGGAACTGCGCCTGGAACCGGGCGCGCACCGCGTCGCGGGCGGCACCACCCTGCGCTTCCCGGCAGGCGCCGAGGTCCCCGAGAATCGCGACGACCGGGCCGCCGGAGCCTCCACCTGGTCCCAGCCGCTCGCGGGCAGCCGCGAGGAACACCCCCTCTACGCCACCTACGGACTGATCCTCGCCACCTTCCTCGGCACCATGGGCCTGCCGCACGTCGCCGTCCGCTTCTACACCAGCCCCAACGGCACCACCGCCCGGCGCACCACCCTCGTCGTCCTCGGACTCATCGGCGCCTTCTACCTGCTGCCACCGGTGTACGGGGTACTGGGCCGCATCTACGCGCCCGAACTCGCGCTCACCGGGGACGCCGACGCCGCGGTACTCGTCCTGCCGGAACGCCTGATCGGCGGGGTCGGCGGAGACCTGCTGGGGGCGCTGCTCGCGGGCGGGGCGTTCGCCGCGTTCCTGTCGACCGCCTCCGGGCTGACGATGTCGGTGGCAGGAGTGCTCACCCAGGACGTGCTGCCTGCGCGCGGCGTACGGCACTTCCGGCTGGCCACCGTCCTGGCGGTGGCCGTGCCGCTGGCGGTCAGCACCGTGACCGCCAACGTGCCGGTCGCGGACGCGGTCGGGCTGGCCTTCGCGGTGTCCGCGTCGTCGTTCTGCCCGCTGCTCGTGCTGGGCATCTGGTGGCGGGGGCTCACTCCGCCGGGAGCCGCCGCGGGGCTGGTCGTCGGGGGCGGGGCGGCGCTCGCGGCGGTGCTGGCGACCCGGGCGGGTTTCCCGTCCTCCGGGTGGGCGCACACGCTGCTCGCCTGGCCCGCCGTCTGGTCCGTACCGCTCGGATTCCTGACGATGGTCCTGGTGTCACTCGCGACCCGGGACCGGATCCCGGCGGGCACGGCCGCGACCCTGGCCCGGCTGCACCTCCCCGAGGAACTGACCGACAAACCGGGCGGAGTCGACGAGCGGTGATCACGAACCGGAGCAGTGCTCTCGGAATTGAGCGGTGGCCACTGTCGAGACCGTTGCTCCTGGAGCTGAGCAATGACCATCATCGAGATCACCGCTCTCGGAGTTGAGCAATGATTCCCATGGAGATCGCCGCTCTCGCCGCCGCCGGAGCACTGCTCCTCGCCGCGGGCACCGCTCTCGGCCGGTTCACCGCCCGCCGCGGCGAGAAGAACCTCGACCTCGGTACGCCCGTGGAGCGCGCCACCTTCCTCACCCTGCATGCCGCCTCCCTCGCCGCGCCCCCGCTGCGGGCCGGCCTCACCGAGGACACCGCCCGCAAGGCCGCCCGCCGCCTGCGCTCGCTCCTCGGCACCGAGACCCTCTGCCTCACCGACCGCAGCACCGTCCTCGCCTGGGACGGACCCGGCGCGGGCCACCACGAGGAGAAGGTGATGCTCAAGGTCGCCGAAATGCTCGACTCGGGCCGCAGCCAGAGCATCCACACCGACTGCGGCGACCCCGAGTGCCCCCTGCGCTGGGCCGTCATCGCCCCCCTCACCGGCGAGGAGGGAGTACTCGGCGCCCTCGTCGCCTACGGTTCCCGCGAGTCCGCCGTCCTGGTGCGTGCCGCCACCGAGGTCGCCCGCTGGGTCTCCGTACAGCTGGAGCTGGCCGAGCTGGACCGGTCCCGCACCAGGATCGTCGAGGCCGAGATCCGCGCCCTGCGCGCCCAGATCTCCCCGCACTTCATCTTCAACTCCCTCGCCGCCATCGCCTCGTTCGTCCGCACCGACCCCGAGCGGGCCCGTGAACTCCTCCTGGAATTCGCCGACTTCACCCGCTACTCGTTCCGCAGGCACGGCGACTTCACGGAGCTCGCCGACGAACTGCGCTGCATCGAACAGTATTTGGCACTCGCCGGAGCCCGCTTCGGCGACCGGCTCAAGGTGACCCTCCGGATCGCCCCCGAGGTGCTGCCCGTCGCACTTCCCTTCCTCTGCCTGCAGCCCCTCGTCGAGAACGCCGTCAAGCACGGGCTCGAAGACTCCCGCGAGGACTGCAGGATCACCCTCGCCGCCCGGGACGCGGGCGCCGAGGCGATCGTCACGATCGAGGACGACGGCGTCGGCATGGACCCCGACCGGCTCCGGCGCATCCTCGCCGGACAGGAACCGACCGCCTCCGGCATCGGGCTCTCCAACGTCGACGAGCGACTGCGCCAGGTGTACGGCGACGACTACGGCCTGGTCATCGAGACCGGGGTCGGCGCAGGCATGAAGATCACCGTACGCATCCCCAAGTACCGTGCGGGCGTGCACAGTTCACCCCGCACCTCCAGGTGACACTCCGTCAGTCCGGGCTCAGAAGAGATGCACCGACAGGTGCCCCAGAGGCAGTCCCAGCTGCCAGGCCGGAAGCCAGACGCGCGTGCTCTCGTCCACCCGGTCCACCGCGTCGGGCCCGAACGCGCCCGACAGGCCCTCGTCGTCCTCCACCCCCGTCCCGGCCAGATCCGTCGCGAGGAGTTCCGTCGACTCCAGCCACCGCCAGGACGCCCTGGCCAGTTCCAGGTCGGGGCCTTCCGCGTCGGCGCGCGCCGCGAACCGCTCGCACACCCACTGCTCCCACGGGTGGCCGTAGGCGGTCAGCGACAGCCATTCGTCGAGCTGGGAGATCACCCCGACCCCGGACAGCTCGTCCGTCGAGTCCGACAGATAGACGGTCAGCGCGAGGGCCTCCCGCCCGGCGCGGAACTCCAGCGTGCCGGGCGGGATCAACTGCCCCGTGCGCAGCAGCTCGTCGGCGATGTACTCGGCGTACAGCCATGCCATGGGTACGGCAAGACTGCTTCCACCGGTGCCATTGGCGCTCTCGGGCAGCACAGCATTCCACCTTCTCCGGTCGTGCTTCCGGTATGCGGGACTCCGGACTTGAGTCCCCGGCGAAGAGCTTTCACGCTGCGGGGGGTTTGGCGGGCCATCTTTACTGAACTTGACGCCGTGCTTTCGAAATCGTCGCGCCGAAACCGTGGCACGGGAGGAGCAGGAGGAAGGGGTGTACCGCCGGTACGCATGTGACTCGGGGCGCGTCCGGCTCACGTGACCGGATCGAGCCGCCGGCGCGTCCGGCTCACGCCGCCGACTCGTATCCCGGGAGCACTCCGCGCAACGCCCGCAGCGCGTAGAACGTACGGGACTTCACCGTCCCCTCCGGAATGCCGAGCTCCGTCGAGGCCTCGGCCACCGAACGCCCCCGGAAGTACACCTGCACCAGCACGTCGCGGTGCTCGGTGCGCAGCGTCTGCACCGCCTGGCGCACATCGAGTTCGGTGACGGAGCGCTCGGCGTGGTCGTCGGGCAGCGCCGAGTGGGCGAGCACCTCCGCGCCGACCTCGCTCGGCCGGGCCCGCCGGGCCCGCCGGGCGTCGATCGCGAGCCTGCGGCCGACCGTGAACAGCCAGGGCCGCATCGAGTCGTGGTCGCTGGACAGGGCCTCCGGGTGCTGCCAGGCCCGTACCAGCGTTTCCTGCACCAGGTCCTCGGCGCGCTGCCGGTCGCCGTAGGTGAGACCGAGCAGGAAGGCGAAGAGCGCGGTGCCGTGCTCGTGCTGGAGCGCGGCCAGGTCGCGTTCGTCGGTGCGGGGGGCGAGGGCGAGGGCGGTGGTCACCGTGGACGCTCCTTCGGGCGGGAGGGCGGACAGCCGGCCCGGCCGGGGTGAGTGACGGTGATCACAGCCGGGCCGAGTTCAGGGGCGAAGATAACTGTCGGTACGCGGATCCGGCGGCAGGCGGTGCGCGGCGTGCGAACAGGCGGCCGGTGCGTGCGACGAACGGTCGAGCCGTGCGACGAGTGGCACGACGAACGGTCGGCGGGCCGGGGCCCGGGCCGGAGCGTGCAGAGCGGGAGCCGCTGCCGGACCCGCGGGGCCGTTCGGGCGGGCTCGTACGGGTATGGCGGTAAAGGTCCTTGACTTCACCGGCCCTCGCGGATGGATTCTTTTTGCGCATATCCGGCGCATGTTCGAGACATTCCACCGTGAGGGAAGCCGGTCCGATGACGAAGCGCACTGTGAGCCCGCAGCGGTACGGACCGGTGGCTGTCGCCGCCCTGCTGATCGGCGCCGCCACCGCCTGCACCACAGGACCGGACGGCCCCGGAACCCCGCCCCGGGAGTCCGGGAGCCGGGCCGTTCAGCAGCCCGGCCCGCAACAGTCCGGCTCCCAGCAGCCCGGCTCCCAGCAGTCCGGCGCTCCCCGGCAGGGCGCGCCCGCCGCCCCGCAGCGCGGATTCACGCTGGTCGCCTCGGGCGACGTGCTCCCGCACGACTCGATCATCCAGCAGGGCCGCACCGACGCGGGAGGCGATGGCTACGACTTCGCGCCGATGCTCGCGGGCGTCAAGTCCGTCGTGTCCAAGGCCGACCTGGCGATCTGCCACATGGAGACCGTGTACGGCGAGGCGGGCGGCCCCTACAGCGGCTACCCGGCGTTCGTCTCCCCGCCGCAGGTCGCCGCCGGGTTGAAGGCCACCGGCTACGACTCCTGCTCCACCGCCTCCAACCACACCCTCGACGCGGGTGCCGCGGGCATCCGCCGCACCCTCGACGCCTTCGACAGGGCGGGCATCGCACACGTGGGCTCGGCCCGCACCGCACGGGAGGCCGCCCGCCCCGCCCTGCTCAGGGCGGGCACCGCCAAGGTCGCCCAGCTCGCCTACACGTACGGCACGAACGACTACCCGCTCCCCGAGGGGCAGCCCTGGGCGGTCAACCTCATCGACCGCGGCAAGATCGTCGCCGACGCCCGCGCGGCCCGGAAGGCGGGCGCGGACGTGGTCGTCGTCTCCCTGCACTGGGGTACGGAGTGGCAGGACGAGCCCGACGAGAAGCAGCTCTCCCTCGGCCGCGCCCTCACCGCGTCGGCCACCGCGGGGCGCCCGGACATCGACCTGATCCTGGGCACGCACGCGCACGTCCCGCAGGCGTACGAGAAGGTCAACGGGACGTACATCGTCTACGGCATGGGCGACCAGATCGCGGGCACCATGTTCAACCACTCAGGCGCTCAGGACGACCGCGGCAACATGAGCAGCATCGGCCGCTTCACCTTCGCCCCGCCCGTCGCCCACGGCAAGCGGTGGGAGGTCGACAAGGCGGAATTCGTCCCGCAGTTCTTCGACCTCGGATCGAACCGGGTGCTCAACCTCGGCGCCGGGGGCAGTGGTCACGGCGGGACGCGCGAGCACATCCGCAAGGTCGTCCTCAGCCGGGGCGCGGCCAAGTCAGGTCTCACCATGGGGCGTTGAGCCGCGACGGCTGACCCGTTCGGGTGATGCGGCGCTCCGGCCGGTTACGGCACGACTGTGACCGGCCACCGTCCCGCCTTCACCAGCCGTACCGCCACCGAACCCACGAACCGGTGTCCCGCCGACTCCGACGCACCCACCACGACCGCGTCCGCCCGCAGCTCGTCGGCCGCCGTCACCAGGCCGTTGTAGGGGTCGCCCCGGAAGGTGTGGAACTCCCACCGGACCTCGAAGATCCCCTTCACCCGCTCCGCGGTCTGCCGGATCTCCGCGATCAGTTCCTCGGCGATCTCCTCGGTGGTCCCGGCGACCGGGGCGCCGAGCGCCGCGCCGGTAGGCATCAGCGGCTGTACGTAGACGAGAGCGAGCAGCGCGTTCTGCCGCCTGGCCAGCCCTCCCGCGTACGCCGCCGCGCGCAGGGAGGACGCGGATCCGTCCAGTCCGGCGACGATCACCTTGGGGCCGTCGGTACCGCGTTCGAAGGCGTGGCGCTGCTGTTCGGGCTGTTCGGTCACAGCTCGGAGGTTATCCCGCCGGCCCGCGTGCGCCGAAACGCGTCTCGTACGGACCGAAAAGACCGCCTTGCGCAGGTGGAAGCACCTACCCCGGGAGGCGTCCGGCTCCGTCGCTCCCTAGAGTGCCAACCATGAGTGTCAGCGTGGAGGAGACTCCCACCAGCCGCAACCGCTTCCTCAGCAGGGTGCCCGACGGATTCGCGGCCTTCTTCGGCCTGCTCGGTCTGTACTGTGCCCTGCTCGCGATCAGTCAGCCCCTGCGCAGACTGGTCCGGCCGATCACCGGGCTGCTGGAGTTCCTCACCGTCCCGGTGAGTGCGAACCTGGCGTACGCCGTGTTCTTCTTCCTGCTCGCCGCGGCCGTCGGCGCGCGCAAGAAGGTCGCCTGGTGGCTGGTCGTCGGTTATCTGGTCCTGCTGCTGGTCGGCGACGTCCTCTACATCGTCCTGGAGGACTGGGAGGCGCTGGCCTCCACGGTGGTGGCCGTCGCCGCGCTGGTGGTGCTGGTGCTGGCCCGCAAGGAGTTCTACGCGTCCTCCCGGCACGGCGCGGTGCGCCGGGCGCTGGGTGTGCTGGTGGCGGGACTCGCCGCCGCCGTACTCGTCGGCTGGGGGCTGATCTCGCTGTTCCCGGGGACCCTCGTTCGCGAGGACCGGTTGCCGTGGGTGATCGTCCGCGTCTTCGGCGGTGTGCTGTACGGCGAGTTCGACGGGTACGGCCCGCGCTTCCTCTACTTCCTCTTCGGCCTGTTCGGCGCGCTCGCCCTGCTGGCCGCCGCCGCCACCCTGTTCCGCTCGCAGCGCATGGAGTCCTCGCTGCACGGCGACGAGGAGCCCCGCATCCGCGCCCTCCTGCGTGCCTACGGTGCGCAGGACTCGCTCGGCTACTTCGCCACCCGCCGCGACAAGGCCGTCGTCTTCGCGCCCAACGGCCGGGCCGCCGTCACCTACCGCGTCGAGGCCGGCGTCTCCCTCGCGTCGGGCGACCCGGTCGGCGACCGGGAGGCCTGGCAGCAGGCCATCGAGGCCTGGCTGGCGATGGCCAAGCGGTACGCGTGGGCGCCCGCCGTCATGGGTGCGTCCGAAGAGGGCGCCACCGCGTTCGCCCGCGCGGGCCTCAGCGCCATGCAGCTCGGTGACGAGGCCATCCTCGACGTGGCCTCCTTCGACCTCGACGGCCGCGACATGCGCGTCACCCGCCAGGCCGTCAACCGGGTCCGCCGCACCGGTGCCACGACCCGCATCCGCCGCCACTCCGCGCTCTCCGACGCCGAGATGGAGCAGATCATCGACCGCGCGGACGCCTGGCGCGGCACCGAGACCGAACGCGGCTTCTCGATGGCGCTCGACCGGCTCGGCGACCCCGAGGACGGCGACTGCCTCCTCGTCGAGGCCTTCGACGCCGACGGCAAACTGATCGCCCTGCTGTCCTTCGTCCCCTGGGGCAAGGACGGCATCTCCCTCGACCTGATGCGCCGCGACCGCCAGGCACCCAACGGCGTCATGGAGTTCATGGTCGCCGAGATCTGCGCGCAGGTCCCCAAGCTGGGCATCCGCCGCATCTCCCTGAACTTCGCGGTGTTCCGCTCCGCCTTCGAGGAGGGTGCCCGCATCGGCGCGGGCCCGGTGCTGCGGCTGTGGCGCAGGCTGCTGCTCTTCTTCTCCAAGTGGTGGCAGCTCGAAGCCCTCTACCGCTCCAACGTCAAGTACCAGCCCGCCTGGTACCCCCGCTTCCTCTGCTACGGCGACGCCGGTTCCCTCGCCCGCGTCTCCCTCGCCTCCGGCATCGCCGAGGGCTTCGTCGCCGTGCCGAGCCTGCGCAAGATGTGGGGCCGCGGACACTCCCCGCGCCGTACGTTCACCAATCCGGCCAGCACCGCGGGACTGCCCTCCATCGAGGCCCTCGGCCTGGCGGGCCCCGCCGCCGACGTGAACGCCGACCCGACCGCGCGCCTGCCCGAGCAGATCCGCGTCCGGCACCGCAAGCTGGAGCGGCTGCGCGCCGAGGGCACCGACCCGTACCCCGTGGGCGTCCCCGCCGCCACGCACACCCTCGCCGCGATCCGCACCGCGCACCCGACGGCCGAGCCCGGGACCCGTACCGGTGAGAAGGCGACCGTCTCGGGTCGCGTGATGGTCGTGCGCGACTTCGGCGGCGTCGTCTTCGCCGACCTGCGCGACTGGTCGGGAGACCTCCAGATCGCCTTCACCCGCGACGGCTCGGGCTCCCCGATCCTCGACCGGTTCACCGCCGACGTCGACTTCGGCGACCTGGTGTCCGTCACCGGTGAGATCGGCAGCACGGACCTCGGCGAGCTGACCCTCTTCGTCACCGACTGGCAGCTCACCGGCAAGTGCCTGCGCCCGCTGCCCGACAAGCGGCTCGGCCTCACCGACCCCGAGGCCAAGGTGCGCCGCCGGTACGTCGACCTGGTGGCCAGCCCCGACGCCCGCGAGGTCGTCCGCTCCCGCTCCGCCGTCGTCCAGGGACTGCGCCAGGGCCTCCTGGAACGCGGCTACCTGGAGGTCGAGACGCCGATGCTCCAGCAGATCCACGGCGGCGCCAACGCCCGCCCCTTCACCACCCACATCAACGCCTACGATCTCGACCTGTACCTGCGCATCGCCCCCGAGCTGTACCTCAAGAGGCTCTGCGTCGGTGGCATGGAGAAGGTCTTCGAGATGGGCCGCACCTTCCGCAACGAGGGCGTCTCGTACAAGCACAACCCCGAGTTCACGATGCTGGAGGCCTACCAGGCGTACGCCGACTACGACGTCATGCTCGACCTCACCCGCGAGCTCATCCAGGGCGCCGCCACCGCCGCCTTCGGCTCGCCGATCGCCCGCAAGACCGATGCCGACGGCAAGATCGTCGAGCACGACATCTCCGGGCCCTGGCCGGTCAAGACGCTGTACGGGGCCGTGTCCGAAGCCCTCGGTGAAGAGGTCGACGCGGACACCGAGGAACCGGTGCTGCGCAGGCTCTGCGACCGCTCGGGCGTCCCGCACACCCCGGAGAAGACCCGCGGCGACCTCGTCCTGGAGATGTACGAGCGCCTCGTCGAGGAACGCACCGTCCTGCCCACCTTCTACAAGGACTTCCCCACCGACGTCTCCCCGCTGACCCGCCAGCACCGCAAGGACCCGCGCCTCGCGGAACGCTGGGACCTGGTCGCCTTCGGCACCGAACTGGGCACCGCCTACTCGGAGTTGACCGACCCCGTCGAGCAGCGCCGCCGCCTCATGGCGCAGTCGCTGCTCGCCGCGGGAGGCGACCCGGAGGCCATGGAGGTCGACGAGGACTTCCTCGACGCACTGGAGTACGCGATGCCGCCCACCGGCGGTCTCGGCATCGGCGTGGACCGCCTGGTCATGTTCCTCACGGGGCGCACGATCCGCGAGACGCTGCCGTTCCCGCTGGTGCGCCGCTGACGGACGAGCCGTCACCGACGGCTGTTTCGCCGTACGGCCCGTAGTTCCATCGGGTGCAATAGCGG
>NZ_JBSGZD010000258.1:0-11597 GCF_053610825.1 Streptomyces sp. NPDC054863
GCGTCCTCCAGGAGGACGCCCCTTACCCGTGCACGCTGCCCGGTCAGCCCGGTCAGCCCGGTCAGCCCGCGATGTCCTCGAAGCCGGAGACCTCGCGCGGGTTCCGGCTGCCCGGGCCCACGTACCGCGCGGAGGGACGCACCAGCCGCCCGGTGCGCTTCTGCTCCAGGATGTGCGCCGACCAGCCCGCCGTACGGGCGCAGCTGAACATCGACGTGAACATGTGCGCCGGGACCTCCGCGAAGTCCAGCACGATCGCCGCCCAGAACTCCACGTTCGTCGCCAGCACCCGGTCGGGCCTGCGCGCGTGCAGTTCCTCCAGGGCCGCCTTCTCCAGGGCCTCGGCGACCTCGAAGCGCGGCGCAGCCAGCTCCCTGGCCGTACGGCGCAGGACGCGGGCCCGCGGGTCCTCGGCGCGGTACACGCGGTGGCCGAAGCCCATCAGGCGCTCACCCTTGTCGAGGGCCTTGCGGACGAACGCGCGCGCGTCCCCGGTGCGCTCGATCTCCTCGATCATGCCCAGCACGCGGGAGGGGGCGCCGCCGTGCAGCGGGCCCGACATGGCGCCCACCGCGCCGGACAGCGCGGCGGCGACGTCCGCACCCGTGGAGGCGATGACGCGGGCGGTGAAGGTGGAGGCGTTCATGCCGTGCTCGGCCGCCGACGTCCAGTAGGCGTCCACCGCCTTGACGTGCCGGGGGTCCGGCTCACCGCGCCAGCGGATCATGAACCGCTCCACCACCGAATCCGCCTTGTCGATCTCGCTCTGCGGCACCATCGGCAGGCCCTGCCCGCGTGCCGACTGGGCGACGTACGACAGCGCCATCACGGCGGCCCGCGCGAGGTCGTCCCTGGCGGTCTGCTCGTCGATGTCGAGGAGCGGCTTCAGGCCCCACACGGGGGCGAGCATCGCCAGCGCCGACTGCACGTCGACCCGGATGTCACCGGAGTGCACCGGGATCGGGAACGGCTCTGCGGGCGGCAGTCCCGGATTGAACGCGCCGTCGACCAGCAGGCCCCACACGTTCCCGAAGGAGACGTGCCCGACCAGGTCCTCGATGTCGACGCCCCGGTAGCGGAGGGCGCCGCCCTCCTTGTCCGGTTCGGCGATCTCCGTTTCGAACGCGACGACTCCCTCAAGTCCGGGAACGAAGTCGGACATCAGGCGGCTCCTCTGTGCGTGTGCGGCAAGCGGCGGGAGGCAGGAACGATACCCCTGCTGTAGGGAAGCGACAGGCTCCCCACCGGGGATTTTGGCGGGTTCCGCCGATGCGGGGAAGCGTGAGAACAGGCACACTGCCCGACCCACTTCCGAGAGGGTTAACGGCAGTTGAGGAGGGGAACACTGCGGCTGCGCACCGGCGACCCTCCGTGCCGGGGCACCACAGGGCCTGCGGCAGGATGGCCCCGTGCCGAACACAGACCCCGAAGACGTCGGGCCCGACGCCGACCCCGCCGCCATGCGCGAGCAGTACCGCTCCGAAGAGCTCGCCGAGGACGCGCTGGCGCCCGCCCCCATGGACCAGTTCGCCCGCTGGTTCCGGCAGGCCGTCGCCGGCGGACTGCACGAGCCGAACGCCATGGTCGTCGCCACGGCCACCCCCGAAGGCCGCCCCAGCACGCGGACGGTGCTGCTGAAGGCGTACGACGAGCGCGGCTTCGTCTTCTTCACCAACTACCAGTCCCGCAAGGGCGGCGAACTGACCGCGAACCCGCACATCTCGCTGCTCTTCCCCTGGCACCAGATCGCCCGCCAGGTCATCGTCACCGGCACCGCCGCCCGCGTCTCCCGCGCCGAGACGGCCGCGTACTTCCGCACCCGCCCGCACGGCTCGCAGCTCGGCGCCTGGGCGAGCGACCAGTCCCGCGTCATCGCCTCGCGCGACGAACTGACCGCCTCGTACGCCGACTTGGCGGCGCGCTACCCCGAGGGCGAGAAGGTGCCGGTGCCGCCGCACTGGGGCGGCTACCTGGTCGTGCCGGAGACGGTGGAGTTCTGGCAGGGCCACGAGAACCGGCTGCACGACCGGCTGCGATATGTCAGGACAAATGACGGGGCATGGTCGGTGGAGCGCCTGAACCCCTGAGCGACTGCTCAATTCCCTGCTCGGGTGTTCCACGCAGAAACCCCGCGGGCTCTGGTCCCCTCCGAAGAGGGGGCCGGCCGGACGTACCGGCGAGCCCGCGGGGCGGTGACTGCTTGGATTGGACCGGCTGCGCCGGTACCGCACTGAGCGCGACAACGGGCAACTAGCCCGCAGTCACCTCACGAGTCCGGAAATAAATCACTTCCGAATCACCTCCTTTCAGCGTGAGCCACACACTAGGAGCCCTCTCCGGGCACCTCAACCGAATTAACGGAGCACTTCGATTTCGCCGAATTCGGTGTGGGCCGGGTCACTCTGGAGTTGAATGATCCCCACGTGCAGCACGGGCGAACACCTGTGGGGGGTGCCGGGTGAGTGCTTCTCTGAGCAGTGGGACCGCCGAGCCGGAACCGGTGGCGGGAGCGGGTCCGGGGCCGGGGTCGGACCCGGGGTCGGGTCCGGGGTCGGGTCCGGAAAGAGGGCCGGGAGCGGGGCCCGGGGCGGAGCTCCTTGCCGCGCTTCTCGACGGCATGGACGCGGCCCTCTGCGCCCTCGATGCCGACGGCGTCGTCACCCACTGGAACCGCGAGGCCGAGCGGATCCTCGGCTGGAGCGCGGCCGACGCCGTGGGCAGACGCGGTTTCGCCGGCTGGGCGGTGCGTACCGCCGACGCCGACGAGGTGCAGGGGCGGCTGATGGCGGCCATGCGGGGCGGTGGCCGGCAGGTCCACGAGTTCGCGCTGCTGCGCAAGGACGGCGGCCGGGTCCTGGTACGGACCCAGTCGGCGGCGGTCGCCGGCGCGGACGGCAAACCGGCCGGGGTCTACAGCGCCTTCGGCGAGGTGCACGCGCAGATCGACCTGGAGCGGGCCATCGCGCTCAGCGAGGTCCTCTTCGAGGACGCGTCGTGGGGCGTCGTCCTCGTCGACGTCGACCTGCGCCCCACCGTCGTCAACGTGCACGCCGCCCGCGCGCTGGGCGGCGGTCGCACCACGCTCCTGGGCCGCCCGCTCGGCGAGACCGTCGTGCAGGGCGTCGACGCACTGGAGGGCGCTCTCCAGCACGTCCTCGCCGAGGGCACGCCGCCCGCCCCCGTCGACCTGTGGGTGACGCTGCGCACCGCGGAGGGGGAGCGGCGGCGCTGCTGGCGCAGCGGCTTCCTGCGGCTGGCGTCGCCTCTCGCGGAGGAGCCGGTGCCGCTGGGCGTGGGCTGGCTCTTCCAGGACGTCACCGACGCCAAGACCGCCGAACAGGACGCCGCCAGGCTGCGGTTCAGGGGCAACCAGCTCCACCGGGCGGCCAGGACGGCCGCCGAGTGCGAGGACCCGATGGAGGCCGCGGTGGCCCATCTGGACTTCGGTCTCGCCGGGTTCGCCGACCACGCGCTCGTCGACGTACTCGCCGGTGACCGTCTCGTACGGGTCGCGGTCGCACCCGCCGGGGAGCCGGGACCGTGCCTTGAGGCGAACGCGGAGGCGGGTATTCCGGTGCGGTACGAGGAGGGCCACCCCGCCCTCCAGGCCCTGGGCAGGACCGGCGCGGTGCGGGCGAGCGCGGGCGTGCGCGCCGACGCGGGGGCCTGGGCGGCGGACCGCCAGTGGCCCCCGGACGCCGTCCACGCGCTCTGTACGGTGCTGCGCAGCCGGGGCCGCACGCTGGGCGTGGTGACCTTCCTGCGCGGCGCGGGCCGCCCCGCCTTCGAGCGCCCGGACGCGACGTATACGGAGAGCATCGCGTTACGGGTGGCGGCCTCGGTGGACCTGGCGCAGCTGGTGCGCAACAGCGGTTAGAGGGGCGGGCGAGGAGGGGGGATTTCGTCGCCCGCCCCGGTACGGGTGCACGCCGCGTGCCCCCCCGGCACGGGGGTACGCCGCGTGCAGGGGGTTATGCCGCGTGCAGTGCCAGCGTCGGCGACAGCCTGGCCGCCCGCACCGCCGGGTAGAGGCCCGCGACGGTGCCGATGGCGAGGGTCGCGCCGAAGCCGCCGCCGACCGCCCACAGCGGCACCACCCAGGGCATCGAGCCGACCGTCGCGTAGACGCCCGTCGCGGCGGCCCCCAGGGCGATGCCGACCAGCCCGCCGAGCGCGGACAGCATCAGGGACTCCGTGACGAACTGGATGCGGATCTGGCCCCTGGTGGCGCCCATGGAGCGGCGCAGGCCGATCTCGTAACGCCGCTCCAACACCGAGATGATCATGGTGTTGGCGACTCCGACACCGCCCACCAGCAGGGCGATCCCGCCGAGTCCGAGCAGCAGCCCGTTGAACGCGCCCTCGGTGGCCGCCTTGGTGCGCAGGGCCGTCGACGGGTCGGTGATCAGGACGTTCTCCGGGCTCTTGGGGTCGATGGTCGGCGCCATCAGCGAGCGCACCTGCGACACGGACGCGTCCGTGGAGCGCTCGTACAGCGAGGTGGGGTGTCCGTCGAAGCCCAGGTGCTTCTTCGCGCCCTCCCAGCCGGTCAGGGCCGAGCGCTCGACCTCGGGGGCCAGTGGCAGTGGGGCGAGGATGCCGGTGACGGTGAAGTACCGGCCGCCGATCCACACCTGGGAGCCGGGTGTCGCGATGCCGAGGCGTTCTGCGGCGACATGGCCGAGGACGACGGCCGGGTAACGGCCGCTGGCCGCGTTGAGCCAGCCGCCGGAGGCGACGGAGCCGCGCAGCGTCTTCAGCAGGCCCTCGGTGGCGGCCTGGACGCTGATGCCGCCGGTCTCGTCCTCGGGGATCTTCTCGTGGCGCCGCACGCTCTCTTTGAGGAGGCCGGTGGCGCCGACGTCCTCGACCCCGTCGATCCGGCCGACCATGCCGGTCGCGGACTCGGGGAGGGTGACCTTCTTGCCGGTGAACATGGACTCGCCGGGGGTCGCGACCAGCATGTTCGTGCCCAACTGGTCGAGCTGTCGCATCAGTTGGGCCTTGCTGGACGCGGAGATGCCGACCACGGCGATCATCGTGGCGATCCCGATGGCGATGCCCAGCGCGGACAGTACGACCCGTACGGGGCGGCTGCGCAGCCCGGCGGAACCGACGTGCAGGACGTCGCGGGGCCCGAGCCGGGCGGGAGAGAGCCGGGCGGCGGAACGCCGGGCGGGGGAGTGGTGGGCGGGGGAGTGGTGGGAAGGGTGGGAAGGGGCGTGGCGGGCGGTCATCGGGGGCCACCCCCGGTGTCGGCCGTGATGCGGCCGTCCCGGAGGCGGACCTGCCGGGGCAGGCTCTCCGCGATCTCCGTGTCGTGCGTGATGACGGCGATCGTGGCGCCTTCCGCGTTGAGTTCGTGCAGCAGCGCCATGACCGCGTCCCCCGACTCGGAGTCCAGCGCTCCGGTCGGTTCGTCGGCGAGCAGCAGGGCGGGCCTGCCGACCACCGCGCGGGCGATCGCCAC
The DNA here is from genome assembly GCF_053610825.1 of Streptomyces sp. NPDC054863. Classification (NCBI taxonomy): domain Bacteria; kingdom Bacillati; phylum Actinomycetota; class Actinomycetes; order Kitasatosporales; family Streptomycetaceae; genus Streptomyces; species Streptomyces sp. NPDC054863. Next base: position 5,471 of record NZ_JBSGZD010000258.1, read on the forward strand.
GCGCTGCTTCTGGCCGCCGGACAGTTCGTGCGGGCGGTGGCCCATCCGGTCGGCCAGGCCGACCCGGGCCAGCGCCTCCTCGGCCCGCCGCCGCCGTACGGCACGGGGCAGGCCGGAGTAGAGCAGGCCCTCCGCGACGTTGTCCCGGGCGCTGACGCCGGGCACCAGGTGGAACGACTGGAAGACGAAGCCCACGTGGCGCGCCCTCAAGGAGGAGAGCTTCCGGTCGGACAGGGCGGCGATGTGGTGCCCGGCGATGGCGACCGTGCCGGCGGACGGGCGGTCCAGGGTGCCGACGATGTGCAGCAGCGTCGACTTGCCGGAACCGGACGGGCCGACGATGCCCAGGAGCTCGCCCTCCAGGATCCGCAGGTCGATCCCGCGCAGGGCGGCGACGCCGCCCGGGTACTCCTTGGTGACACCGGCCAGTTCGACGACGGCCGCGGGAGCACCCGGCGGGTCGTCGACGGCCGCGACAGCGGGAGCAGGAGTGGTGCCGACGGCTTCAGGAGCAGAGGATGCGCTCATATCTTGGGCACGCCCACCTTCATGCCCTCGCGCAGAGCGCCCCCGCCGACCTCGACCCGGCCGCCCTGCCCGAACATGCCGAGCTCCACCCGTACGTCGCGTACGGCGCCGCCCGACACCACCTGCACGCCGAACCCGCCCTTCGGGTGGGCGAGCAGTGCGTTCACGGGGACGGTCAGGACGCCCGTACGGGTCTCGCCGGTGAGGTTCACGGTGACCGGTGCCTGGTCGACGGCCCGCACCTTGTCGGGGGCGTCGAAGGCGACGGTGAGCGACACCTTGGGCGTCTTGTCCGTGGGGTCGTCACCGGCCGTGGCGATCTTGCCCACGGAGGAGATCCGGCCGGGCGCGGTGCTGCCGTCCGGCAGGTCCACCGTCACCTTGGTGCCCTCCTTGGCGAGGGTGCTCTCCGAGACCTCCAGGCTGAACGACACGACGCGCTCCGACCCGGTCGCGGTGAGGACCTGCCGTCCGGGACCGACCTGGTCGCCGGCCGCCGCGGGCTTGTCCTTGACCCGCAGGGCGCCCGGTGCGAACGCGATCCGGTCGGGGCCGACGGTGCCCGTCTCTTCGAGGTCGTGGGACTCCTGCCACCTGCGTACGGCGTCGGCGGTGCCCGCCGTGTACTTCTCGTCGACGGCGAGAGAGGCCGCGAACCCCAGCGCCTGGAGGTTTTGCTCCAGTTGCTTCACGTCGGGCCCCTTGTCGCCGGGCTTCAGCGAGCGGTACATGGGCCCCGACCCGTACATCAGGCGCACCGGTTTCCCGTTCACCTCATAGAGGCGGCCGTCGCGCTTCACGGTGGAGCCGACGGACGGCGACCAGGTGAGGGTGCCCGCTGCGCCCGCGTTGACCTTGTGGCTGCCCGCGTGCCCGAGGACGCCCTCGACCTGGGTGGATTCGCTGAGGTCGCCGCGCTCCACGGCCGCTGTGGCGGGCGGCAGCCCGGTGCGGTCGGTGCGGGCCTCGCTCCTGCCGGAGGCCTGCACGGTACTGAGGGCGACCCCGCCGCCCACCACGGCGAGCACCGCGACGGCCGCGACGGTGACCTTCGTGCCGCGCCTCACCGGTAGATTCCCGCGCACGCCTTGGAAGCCTTCTCGAACTTCTTCAGCTCCTCGCCCTTGGGGATCTTCATCGCGCGGGCCATGCCGCCCTCGTAGTCCGGGTCGGGCATGTTGAAGCCGTTCTCGCGCATGCACCGGGCGTGCTTGATGCCCTTGTCCTTGTCGGCCTGCGTCATCCTGCCGCCGCCCGGGCCGCCCGGCGACGTACCGGCACAGGCCTTCATCGCCTTTTCGAGGGTCTCCTTGGACGAGCCCTCCCCGAGGGTGATGCCGACGCCGCTCTCGCCGGGCTTGGGGTCGGGCACCTTGAGTCCTTGCTTGCGCAGGCACTGGCGGTGCTTCACCGCTCTGTCGTCGTCCTTTCCGGAGGTGCTCAGGCCGCCGGACCCTGCGGCCTGGTCCGACTTCGAGCTGTCGGGCTTGTCGGACCCACCGCTGTCGGCCGATCCCGCGCAGGCGGTGGCGAGGACGGCGAGGGAGGTGAGTCCCATGGCGAGGAAGGAGGTGTTCCTACGGATGGTCATGGCCGGGAGCGTGCCGCGGTCCCGCATTTCGTTTCTCGTAAGCCCGGTCCTTACAGCGAGGAAATGTGCGGGTCGGATAAGAAGGCCGGATGCGTGTGCTGGTGGTGGAGGACGAGGAATTCCTCGCGGAGATGGTGGCGGAAGGGCTGCGGAGGGCCGCCCTCGCGGTCGATGTCGCCTGCGACGGGCTTCAGGCCCTGCGCAAGCTCCAGTTCGGCGAGTACGACGTGATGGTCCTCGACCGGGACCTGCCGGGCCTGCACGGCGACGACGTGTGCCGCCGGGTCGTCGAGCAGCGGCTGCTCACCCGGGTGCTGATGCTGACCGCTTCGGGGACCGTGCGCGACCGCGTGGACGGCCTCGGGCTCGGCGCGGACGACTACCTCACCAAGCCCTTCGCGTACGACGAGCTCCTCGCGCGCGTGCTCGCGCTGGGCCGCCGTGCGCGCCCCGCCCTCCCGCCGGTGATCGAGTGCGCCGGGATCGTCCTGGACACGGCCCGCAGACAGGCCGCGCGGGACGGCCGCCACCTTCTCCTGTCCCGCAAGGAGTTCGCCGTGCTGGAGGCACTGCTGCGGGCGCAGGGGGCGGTGGTCAGCGGCGACGACCTCATAGAGCAGGTGTGGGAGGAGGACACCAGCTACCGCACCAACGCGGTACGGGTGACCCTCAGCAAGCTGCGCGCCAAGCTGGGCGCGCCCGCAGTGGTGGAGACCGTGCCGGGCGTCGGCTACCGCGTTTCGGACATCGGCGCATGAGCGAGCGTGCCCGGCTGACCGCGCTGTACGGAGGCCTGCTGGTGCTGGCCGGTGCCCTGCTCACCGGGCTGGTGTACTTCCTCGTACGGGAGGGCCTCGGCTCGACCATCACCAGCGCGGTGACCACGGCGGTCCCCATGCAGCGCGTCCCCGCCTCGTCGGACGGCATGTGGGCCGCCGCCGGACCCGCCCTGGCCGTCCCGGCGCTCCCGCTGGCGACCACGACGACGAAGTCGGCGGCCCTGCGCGTGGTGACCCAGCAGGCCAGCAAGGCGGCCGAGGACGCCGCCCTGGGGCGGATGCTGACCGTCTCCGGGGTCGCACTGGCCGTCTTCAGCGTGCTGTCGGTCGCACTGGCCTGGTGGCTGGCCGGCCGGGTGCTGCGGCCGGTCGGCGTGATCACCGCGACCGCACGGAAACTCTCCGGCGACAACCTGCGCGAACGGATCGCCCTGAAGGCCCCCGCCGGAGGCGAACTGAAGCAGCTCGCCGACACCTTCGACGGGATGCTCGACCGCATCGAGCAACTCGTCTCCGCGCAGCAGCGGTTCGCGGCCAACGCGGCACACGAGCTGCGCACCCCCCTGGCGGTGCAGCGCGCCGCCGCCGAGATCGGCCTCGCGGGGGAGCCGGACGCGGACCGCGTCGCCCGCATCCGCACCAAACTCATCGAAGTCGCCGACGACAGCGAGCAGTTGATCGAAGGGCTGTTGCTGCTGTCCGTCTCGGAGCAGGGGCTGCGTCACCGTGAACCCTGCGCCCTGCGGGACGTGGTCACGTCGGTCCTGGAACGCACTCCCGTACGGGACGACATCACCGTCGGCGCCGACCTGCACCTCATGGAGGTCGAGGGCGACGAGGTGCTGCTCGGCCACCTTGTCCAGAACCTGGTGGGAAACGCGGCGCGCCACAACCACCCGGGCGGCACGGTCCGCGTCCGCCTCTTTGAGGAGCCGGACGGCATCCGTGCTCTGGAGGTGTCCAACACCGGCCCGCACGTCGACCCCGACGCCCTGCCCCGCCTCTTCGAACCCTTCCGCAGGGCACAGGAGCGCCGGCACGCACCGGGGGAGGGCGCGGGTCTCGGCCTGTCCATCGTGGCGTCGATAGCCCGCGCGCACGGTGCGACGGTGGACGCGCGGGCGAACCCCGCGGGCGGCCTGACCGTGCGGGTCCTCTTCTGAGGCGTGGGGGCGCGGGGTCAGTGCCGGAAGAAGATCCGGTCGCCGTACTCGGTCATCACCCGGCCGTTCCACTCGTGCCCGCCGTCGACGTTGCCCGAGCGCAGCAGCGGCGGTTCGATGCCGCGGTCCACGAGCTCACCGGCCGCCGCCGCCATGACCGCCTGCATCAGGGCCGTGGTGACCACCGTCGACGCGGGGGCGAAGGGGGCGTCGATGCCGTCCGCGGTGAGCTCGGCGTCGCCGACCGCGATCTTGCTGTCCAGCACGATGTCGCAGTGGTCCTTGAGGAAGCTGCCCGACTTGTGCCGCGACCTGGTGTCCCGTGCGTACGCCACGGACGTCACGCCGATGACCTTCAGGCCCAGGGCGCGCGCGTTCATCGCCATCTCCACGGGGAGCGCGTTGCGCCCCGACAGGGAGATCACGATCAGTACGTCACCGGGCTTGGCGGGGCTGCTGTCGAGGACGGCGCCCGCGAGGCCGTCGACGCGCTCCAGGGCGGAGCCGAGCGTGGCGGGCATGACGTCGACGCCGACGACGCCGGGGACTGCCAGGAGGTTCATCAGGGCGAGCCCGCCCGCCCGGTAGACGACGTCCTGGGCGGCGAGCGAGGAGTGGCCCGCGCCGAACGCGAAGAGCCGGCCCCCGGCGGCGACCGTGTCGGCGATGGCGGTGCCCGCCGCCGCGACGGAGTCCGCCTCCTCGTTCCGTACGCGGTGGAGCAGCTCGATCGCGGCGTCGAAGAACTGACCGGCCAGTTTGTTCTCGCTCATCGCAGAGGGGCCTTTCCGGGGGGTTACCGAGGGTAACGAACGGGGGCGCCGTCCGCGCCGCGGATCACGTTGCGGTCTGGACCTGGGGCCTGTCAATACGGCCTCGCCCCGGTCCGGCACGGTTGTCGGTGCGATGCGTCAGAATTGGTACCGGGCCGGGGCGTCTGCGGAAAATCCGCCGGGCGCCCCTCAGCGACGACGAGCCAAGCGCACGACGATTTTCTGTCACAGCATCGAGGGGCACACATGTCCGGACTGATCGACACCACGGAGATGTATCTCCGCACCATCCTTGAGCTTGAGGAGGAGGGCGTCGTCCCCATGCGCGCCCGTATCGCCGAGCGCCTGGACCAGAGCGGGCCGACGGTCAGCCAGACGGTGGCGCGCATGGAGCGCGACGGCCTGGTGACGGTCGCGGGCGACCGGCACCTGGAGTTCACCGAGGAGGGCCGCCGCCTCGCCACGCGCGTGATGCGCAAGCACCGCCTCGCCGAGTGCCTGCTCGTCGACGTGATCGGCCTGGAGTGGGAGCAGGTGCACGCCGAGGCCTGCCGCTGGGAGCACGTGATGAGCGAGGCGGTCGAGCGCCGCGTCCTGGAGCTGCTCCGCCACCCGACGGAGTCGCCGTACGGCAACCCGATCCCGGGTCTGGAGGAGCTGGGCGAGAAGTCCGAGGCCGACCCGTTCCTCGACGAGGGCATGGTCAGCCTCTCCGACCTGGTGCCGGGACCCGAGGGCAAGACCGTCGTCGTACGGCGGATCGGCGAGCCCATCCAGACCGATGCCCAGCTGATGTACACGCTGCGCAGGGCGGGCGTGCAGCCCGGCTCCGTGGTCAGCGTGACCGAGTCGCCCGGCGGGGTGCTGGTCGGCAGCAGCGGCGAGGCGGCCGAGCTGGACGCGGAGACGGCGTCGCACGTCTTCGTCGCCAAGCGCTGACGCCGGACGCGTGACCCCGGACGCCTGGCCTGGGACGCGTGACCCCGGACGCCTGGCCCCGGACGCCTGGCCCCGGGCGCAGGACCCCGGGCCCCGGACGTCCACTCCCTGTCCCTGGCCCCGGCGCCCGCCGGTGCGGGGCCGGGGAGGTCAACCGGGCCTGGAGTGACGGGAGTTGGGCCACGCTTTCGTAGCGGAATCCCAGCGGCCGGGCGGATCGCGTGCCAGGCTGTGTCTGCGGCACATGAACCAGGTCACATGACGTGAATGAGGGCTGCCGACCGGGTCCGTCGCACGGCCGGGGAGGAGGCGGGGAATGCGCCCGTCGTACGTACCGCACGAGGAGGGCCCCGG